>CAYPUO010000172.1:0-6430 GCA_964413775.1 uncultured archaeon | reverse complement strand
AGCATATATCGCAGAACAGGGTTTGTCAAGCCTTCAAACATGTTTGCTGCTTTGTCTCTAGCATTGGAACCTGAAAGCAACACTAGAGCTAACTCGATTCTTTACGCAGCAACACAACATGCCTTCGATTGGTGCACAAATACTTCTTCGTCACTTAATGGGCTGCTAGATAATCCTGAAACTGCAGGTGCTATCTCCCTAAAGGTTGGTTTCGCACATATGGCAAACAAATACGCCAACATTCCAATAAGACTATGCAATGGAATTGATGTGAATAGAATGACTGTGGCTATGCTCACCGAATCCATAGTGAAGAGGATTGCCACATCGTTTGGCGAGCGATCTACGGATATCTCAGATACGTTCTATCGTGAATACTCAACTGGAATTCCTCTTTACATTAAGAGAGTGCTCGATGATCTCCCCAAGAGAGGGTCATTTTCAATCGCTGTTGGACTGATGGAGAATGATGGGCGCTTAAGAATTGGCATGCATTGTCCCGATATTCCGTCTGCAAAATCATCCTACTTTTTCGAACCATCGAAGGAGTTCGGAGATAGACTATCATACGCAAGTCAGCTTGGATCCATCTTCCCTACGATTGTGTTTGAATTCAGAGGTGGAGCTTTGGTTAGAGCTCATAATCTTGGGGTTTATTCAACAGGTGAACGAGAAGAGTCTGTAAACATGGGGGGGTTGGTTGGTCGTCACATCAGCTCTTTAAGCACACTAGAGAAACTATCTGTTGGAAACTGTGGGTTTGTTAGAACTGCTAAAACAGATGGATGTGACATTGTAGTTCCAGATTTTCATAATATTGAAAGTGTTCTCTCTCCTTCTCTATTCGTGTCGGGAGTTAATCAATCCGGGATGAGAGTCAAATGGAATGGTCTTCATGAAATTGACCTGGACTCAATGACTGGTTCAAGAGAAAGAGTTGTCAAATACGATTGTGAAACGCTTCAACTTGATCCGATGTCAAGTGCGCTAATTCATGGTATTTCACAAATATCCACAATAGGACAGAGCCCTCCACCAATCAAGAAAAGGGGACTTGTCTGGGAATATGAAGGCTGGTCAGGAGGACATTTTTCCACAGTGATGCCGACAGACGTTGTGCTCGGTCAGAGTATCCATTCTCTACGAAACGGCCTTCCAACACCCCATATCTATCTTGTCGAGGACTTAGCTACACGGACAAGGGATTACCCCATAACAACTGTGCCTATTGTCATCAGAGGTGACAAAGTAGCGAATCCTAATGGAGGGAGAACCAAGGTGGCTCAGGGAATGATACGTTCAAGAGTTGCGGAGTCATCGCCACATGCAATTCTCGCCGAGCTTTATATCGAAGAGGTTCTTGAGGGGTTCGGAGATTCGTGCTGGCTGGAAAGAGAGATCCCCTCAAGACTAATGAGACCAAGAGTGAACAAGCTGGGAACTAACATAGTTGCTGACAGGCACCCTTTGATAACAACGCAGCGTTCGCAGAGGATAGTGAACAGAATGGGCAAAGCAGGAGGGAAATTGAGAGCGCTGATGGAGGTCAGCATGAAAGATGTAAAGCCTTCTAGCAATCTCGGCAGAGTTCAACATAATGTTGTTTGGACGGACCCTAGCAGTCCTATCTATTTGACTTCAACAAGAGACTCAACAAGTGGTGGACTTGGTAGCGGTCCTTTGGTGATTTGTGGAAGCGGTGTTCTCGACAACATTGGTTATCATGTTTTTGACAACGGGGACGTTGATGAATTCAGAAAGGGCTCTCATAGCATCTGGGGTCAGCTGTTAGACTGGATGTGTCAATCATCTCACATTGAATACAACCAATTTGAGTCACTTGTATCTGATTATATAATGTATCTTGACAGACTACATGATACAGCCTCTGCAATGCTATCACTAAGAGAACATGGCATAACTGAAGGTGATAGATCGAGATTGGAGTCTATGATTCACGATGCTCACTCATTGATGGGCAATGCTACAAACACAATGAAGAGAATATGCAGTCTCTCTTTGCCCGGAGATTACTTCGATACAACGAAACCTCGGTATCACTCTATCACACTACCAACAGACCAAGAAGTCAATCCTGCAGATTTCATTCATGCACTTCAGCTCAAGACAATGAAATTGGCACAGTATACTGGCGAATCTGCAGTGGTGCATATTGGTGCAATGGGCATGGATTTCCTACTCAAAGGTGAGTCCACTCTCCTTGGACTTGGCTCAGTGGGAAGTGACCTGCTCAAGAAACGTTCTCAAGCTATCGTTTCAGCAATTGCTCCTAGTCTTATACTAAGGACACTGGAAAATGAGGGCATTGTCGATAGAGGCAAGGGGATCACCTACGAGGGCAATAGGATTTCTATAATACCGATTTCTGTGCCGATAGGAGAATCCCGGCACGATCCATATCGGGCATCCGATGGACTATATTTGGTCGTAGAAACAAACCCAATAGACCAGCCTGTAGCCTTTAGGTTATTTGACATTATGGGCAAGCTAATAGCCTCCGAGCACAATCCGGGCGGCTCAGAAAGAATCGCCACTAGCGGACGGGATTCATATCACAAACTCATCCGGTATTTTGCTTTTGCCAACAACGATGGAATATCGCTCCTAAGCGACCAGTTCTTTTCTTCAAGAGCATTGGATATCAAGGAAATGGTTCACATATGTATTGATAGACTGATTGATGCTGAGAGATTTCATCCCACGAATATAGTGGGATGGCACTTGATGCCCACTGCGAGCGAGATCAAATTTACGTGGGTCAATGTTCTACAAGTTCTCTCGTATTTTGCTTCTCGCATGGATGTGGAAACGAAAAGATCCTTAGCATCAGAACTAAGGAAATTCGGTGTGTCACTTCTGGATTCGGACCCCGTGAAGAATACTGTACTTAGAATTGCTGATAGTTTTGTAGACAGAAATCACTGATTGAGGCTGCTGAAGACTTGGTAGAACGAGTCAAAAAGTGACTGAATATCTTAACACTTTCATCGCTACTCAGTCTTAAGTCCCTAGTGATGCATAGAGCTAGATGTTTCGAAATGCAATCATCGAGATAGACATGGAGGTCTATAGTGGCGTTCGCCCCTAGCAATAGAAGAGCTCTGCTTGGAACTGCCATGTGCGAGGAGGCTAAGAGGAGAAGAACCAGCCGATGGTCCAACAATATGTTAGCAGTATCTGCTGCCAATGCATTTCCAGACTCAAATGGGTTCATGGACTAGCGTTAGAGGCAAATCCGGGCCCCGAAAGCTCCCACATTCCGGTGGAGTAACGACTGAATACCATGTAATACATTGGCTCTGAATATGCTCAATAGACAGGTCCAGAGAATCTCTGCGGTCTTCATGAGGATATTTTCTTTCCCTGTGGCGGAGAACACGTGAAGAAAGTTAATCGTACTAAAACGTTGAGAACCATAATTTCGACAAACAACAAACATTTTATCAAGGATTTAGTTGGCTCAATCTGGAACTCCGACTGGTGGTACGATGAACGGTCCAGAACCAAAACCCGTTGTTGTCATCGGTGCAGGCATTGCTGGAATGCGAGCAGCTCTTGACCTTGCATACATGGGAGTAAAGGTCTTTCTTGTTGAAAGGAACCCATCAATAGGCGGGCACATGGTTCAGTTAGATAAAACATTTCCAACGCTAGACTGTTCTCTTTGTATACAAGGGCCATGGATGGTCGACTGCTCACGGCATCCTAATGTTGAGATTCTCGCCTATTCCGAAATTCAGGAGGTTACGGGCACTCAGGGCGACTTCAATGTGAAGGTATTGAAGCGGACTCGAAGAGTGAATGCTGACAAGTGTACAGGATGTGGTGAATGTCAGCGTGTCTGTCCAATTGAAGTCCCGAACGAATACGATATGGGTCTCAAGATGCGGAAAGCTTCCTACATACCTTTCCCTCAAGCGGTCCCCAACATTGCTACTATTGATATTGAGAACTGTATTCAGTGTATGATGTGCAAGAACACATGCAAAGCCGAGGCAATTGATTTCGAGATTGCAGATGAAATCTACGAGATCAATGCTGGCTCAATTATTGTAGCTACGGGCTATGAGTTACTTGACCCCGCAGAGGTCCCAGAATATGGCTATGGACGATTTCCCAATGTCTTGAGTGCATTGGAATATGAGCGGATGGTTTCGGCAAGCGGACCCACTGGTGGCGTTGTCATGCGCCCCTCTGATGGCCGAGAACCGCATAGGATTGCATTCGTGCAATGTGTTGGCTCAAGAGATGTAAACCACTGTTCTTACTGCTCGAAGATTTGTTGTACATATGCTACGAAAGAAGCTATCATCACCAAGGAACACACTCCTGAGGTGGAGATTGACATCCTCTATAACGACCTTCGTGTCTTTGGAAAAGGGTTCGAGGAGTTCTATGTCCGGGGTGAAAAGGAGTACGGGATAAACTACGTGAAGGGGCTGCCAAGCGAGGTAATGGAAGATCACGCCACCAGGGACCTCCTCATTCGTCACAGTAATGCGAAGGGGCATGAGGTCCTGCTGGATAGCTATGATCTAGTTGTTCTCTGTCCTGCTATGGTCCCCTCATCGCATTCCGAGGTCTTTGAGAAGCTGGGTATCAAAGCAGACGACTACGGATTTCTAGATGCTGCAGGTACTTTCCAGAGTACTACAGAAAGCATCATTTCAGGTGTCCACATCTGCGGAGCATGCGATGAACCAAAGGACATACCTGACTCCGTTGCACAAGGAAGTGCAGCTGCTGCACTGGCGGCCCTTGATATCATCGTGCCAACACCTGAGGAGGGCGAGCCGCTCACAGAAGATGGCCTCGAACTAATGGCCGCTGAGCCAAGGATAGGAGTCTTTGTCTGTTCGTGTGGCATCAATATTGCTGGAACTGTCGATGTGGCTGAGGTGACCGAGTATGCGAAGTCACTGCCCAATGTCGCATATGCGGAGAATCTCCTCTATACGTGTTCCTCAGATTCGCAGGTTGTAATCAAGGATGCCATCAAAGAACACAATCTAAACCGTGTTGTGGTTGCCTCATGTACTCCGCGGACGCATGAGCCCTTATTCAGAGCGACCATTGAAGAAGCTGGACTGAACAAGTACCTGTTCGATCTAGCTAATATTAGAGAGCACTGCTCATGGGTACATCAGGCTGACAAAGACGAAGCGACCGCGAAGGCGATGGACCTCATTCGTATGTCTGTTGCCAGGGCAAAGCTGTTAGAACCACAAGAGGAGGCTGTTACGAAGATTGAGCCAGCGGCGATGGTGATTGGCGCTGGTGTATCCGGCATGGCTGCTGCAGATGTCATAGCTCAGAAAGGCTTCAAGGTGATTCTTGTTGAGAAGGCTGACAAAGTTGGTGGGTTCCTCAACGAGTTGAGTACTGCTAACTTCACTCATCAATCGACTTCAGAGATTGTTGCCGAGTCTGAGAATAAGGTCCTATCAAATCCTAACGTTGAGCTCCTACTGAAGACCGAGATTGCTTCTGCAAAGGGCTCCATTGGAGACTTCGATATCACGCTAAAGACAGGCAACAAGACCCGCGATGAAAAGGTCGGAGTAGTTGTTGTAGCAACTGGTGCCACTGCATTGGAGGAGAAGGGTCTCTACGGCCTGAAGAAGCTGCCGGAAGTCATGACCGAAACGGAATTCAATAACCGCCTTGTCGAAGGAGAGGGCTTTGAGGATGGCGAGACCTTTGCTGTCATACACTGTGCAGGTTCACGCGAGGAAGAGAGCCTTGAGGGATCGAGGACATGGTGTTCTGGCATTTGCTGTACCATTGCACTTGAGCATACCCTTGAGCTCTTGGAGAAGTATCCAAATTCACATGTTTTCCATCTCTACAGAGACCTTAGAGTCTACTACAAGACTGAAGACAAGTACCGAGAGGCCCGTGAGAAAGGTGTGGTATTCCTCAGGTTCGACCAGAACTCTCCGCCTGAAGTAAAGAAAGGCAAAGATAAAGCTCTGGAAGTCGAAGTAAGGGACCAGATATTTGGCGCAGACCTCTCGCTGGATGTTGACCACGTCGTGCTATCCACGGCCATGATACCGCGTGATAACAAACACATCTCGGAATTATTCAAAGTACCACTAAACATGTCAGGATTCTTCATGGAAGCACATCCAAAGCTTAGGCCTGTTGACTTCCAGACTGATGGAGTCTATGTTTCTGGCACCGCCACTGCACCAAAGAGCATTGCGGAGTCAATCACTCAAGGGCAGGCAGCTGGGTCAAGGGCATTGATACCCCTCATTCGCGGGATACGAAAGGCAGAAGCAATCGTGTCTACGGTTGACCCAGAAGTCTGCGTTGGATGCGGAACCTGTGAAATCAACTGCGCCTACAATGCCATTGAGGTCGTGCCTGGAGATGGTAGCCACGACTATGCAGTGAGTAATCC
>CAYPUO010000171.1:0-6445 GCA_964413775.1 uncultured archaeon | reverse complement strand
GGACCGGATTTGACGTAATGCTGTTTACAGTCCTTGGTATAGTTCCTTCTCTCCCCGATTTTCTAGTTGTTAAGAGTGGTTACGTATCGCCTCTTTCCTCCATATTTCCTAAATCTGTTGGCGGTTCGGAGGTCTGGGTGAACCGGGAGTATGCGCCAGAATTAATAAACCCGAAGAACTCGACTGCAAGCTATCTGTGCATTCGTCTTAATGGCACTGGAAATGTTGTTCAGAAGATTGACCAAATCAAGTTGTCTGACACTCACAATGTGATTGACCAGAATGGAATCGCTGTTGCCACAGAAGATGCTGATGATTTGTTGAGAAGCGAGCCTTTTCTCCTTTCCTCTTCCTATAATGCTCTGGAGCAGATTATGCTGCTCGCAATGGTTCCTATTGTCTCCGTGCTGCTTGCCGAATCAGTATATGGCAGGAGAAAGGCACAACGTCATGTCCAGTTTACACTAGGGTACTCAACTGCTGACTTCAATGCGATAGCAGTGGGGCAGTCCACGACGCTGTTCCTATTGATTGCTCTCCTGACTCTTATTATGACACCTGCCGTCTATTTAGCAGGACTTGGACTCTACATTTGGGGGTACTATCCCTATCTAAGAGGTTTCCCTGAGTTGTTCATCGTTACGGGTCAAGTAGCGTCATCTCTTCTTATCTTTGGTCTGCTCGTATTCGTTTCTGTTTCATACCTTCTGACCATGATTCTAGTTAGAATGCATTGAGGGGCTGATTCAACAAAGGCCGTAGCCCACCATAATCTGGAGTCGGAGGTGTATGCATAGCCATGTTCTTGATGGGGCGTCTTAAGGCAACCACTCCACAAGTTGTTACGACACTTCTTGCATTCTCGTTGGCTTCTGGTGTTCTCGGTGGGCTTCTTTTCTATTTTGACTCTACTCGTCCCGCTGTTATGTCGGAGATGATGGACGGAGTCGACTATCACATGCGCCTGACATTTACTCCGAGCTTCTATTCTGAAGGCGGAACCACCTATGATGCATTGCTATCTGAGATACGGGGGGTCAATGGCGTCGAGTACGCAGAGCATCTGACACGGCTTGAAACCATCGGCAATCGCTATTGGTCAAGTGCTACTGCCTCATATACAGTTCTTTGAGTTGACGAATCCTTTTTTGATTCCTTTAGTTCGCTCTTTGAGATTTCTGAGAACGCACCACCATTGAATGACAATGGATGCTATGTGGAGTTGTCTTCTCTCACGAAGCTCGGACTAAGCATCAATGACACACTCTCCATGAACATGCTGGTTCGTTCATCAGGATTTGTCAATATAGTATCGGATAATCTCACGATTGCAGGCTGGTTTCAGACATCATATTCTTGGCCCAATCCGGGAAGCAAGAGGGATAACTTGCCCCTCGTGAGAGTGATTGTATCGCAGGCACATCTCAGAGAGAAGGTTGGATTTCTGGGCTTTGGAGGTGAGAGTTCTCTAAGTGAGGCAATCTGGGTCAAGCTGTCCAATAGTCTGATCTATCAGACTAGTCCAGAAGCAGCCCGGTCATCCCTGGCAGGCATTCAAACAAGTATTGAGCAGCGAACAGTACCATATGCTATTGTTTCGGACTTTCCTGCCATGAATGCTTTTTTGGGCTATGCTGCTTGGTCATCGAGTCTTTCAACTATCGCTATTGCATTCTCAATTCCCAGTATTGTGATGGGCGTGATGCTGGTGAAGCACAACGATGATCTGTTGGAGGATGAGCGTCGCCAGGAAATTGGTAATATCCGCGTTCGAGGTGCGACAGGTTGGCAATCGTTTGACTGGATACTGAATAGAGCTATTGTTACAGGCATACTTGGTAGCATAGCAGCAATTGCCACGGGCGTTCTAGCCGCAATCTTCTCGGGCAGCGTCAGCGAGCTCTTCGTATTCAATCTTCAAGATTTCGCGAGTTTCTCGGTGCTAGTAACACCAGCGGCCGCTGCCTTTGTCCTTTGCTTTTCCTTCCTGATTGGTCTTGTCGTGTCACTGCCATCAGCAGTGAAATCACTCCTCATGCCACCCGTTGAAGCGCATAGCAAAATGAGAGATAAGTCTGTGCTTCAGATTGAGCCAATGTCAAACCCTATTGTTGACTTATTGGCCACCGCACCTTCAGGTTTGCTCAGTGTGGTACTCCTGCCGCTCCTCGCGTCAGAGTCTGCAGGTGGAGGTGGCATCACACTTACTGTCCTGACTGTCATTGTCTTTGGAGCTTTTTCATTTTCTGCTGTACGTCTTCTCTCACGATCAGTTGGTTTTCTTAAAGAGAAAGTGATGGGCCTGGTAAGAAGCGGTCCAAACCTGCCAAGCTATAGGTTGATGGCGCGGACGGCACGCTTTCATAGTAAGAGCGAAGCAATAGGTGTGCTATTCATCTCCATGGTCTTTGTATCTGCTTTCTTCAGTACAATTGCCGCTACGACAAGTTCGAATCACCTTCGAGACCTTGTTCTGTTTGACTATGGTGCTGAGATTGTTGTTGACTTAGACCCAAATGCTGTAGAGAGCAATCTGGGAATCGTGAGCAGAATTAGGAATATCAGTGGAGTTGCGAACGCCGCTGGAGTGCTTGAGCACTCACTCAACGTAGTTTACCAGATTGCTGGTGCGTACTCGACGGAAACCTACACAAGCAGTTCACCATTGTTGGTGTGGAGTCTCCGGAGTGGGCATCGGCATCATTTTTCCTACCGTATTTCACGAAGACAAACACGATTCTCGAAGACTTGGACCAGATGACTGCGAATACAAGTCTGGTACTCTCCTCCTTCCTTCCCGTTCTCGGTTTCAATGTGAATCCTGATTATAGCTATGAGCCGGTCTATGGTGATAGAGTTGTGCTGCTGTCCGGACCCCGTGGAGTCAATCAGACCCTGAAGATTATCGATATTTTGTCAGCAGACGGAGGGACGGCTAGCCGGACCTTTCTACCAGGTCATCCTGGGACAACAAGGTTCTTGGTTGTTAACATAAGACTCCTTTTCTCCATTCTAGGTACCAGCCAGATCTCCCGTGTGGTTGTTAAAACGAATCCAGGTTCAGACCATCAAGCAATCATGGCAAGCATACGCTCGTCTGTGGGTGCCCCACTCATTTCAGTCAAGTCTGCCTTTGATGAAGTCGATGCAATCCTGTCTACAAGGGCCTCTCAATCCATCTTTGGAATCTACTCACTGAACCTCTTGTTCTCAGTGTTTTATCTGACTGTTGGGATGATATTTGTAACCTACGAGAAGAACAAGCAGATGAGCAAGCAGTATTCCATCGTCCGCGCTCTGGGAATGGAGTCCAAGGCAGTGGCCTTTGCTGTGATGATTGACGTTCTGATTGCCGTGACCCTCTCGTGTTTCATTGGTGCTGCAGTGGCGGTTGTTATGATTCAGATGGTAGTTCATACCCCGCTCGTGTATTTGAGTGTAAATCAATCTCTGGACTGGAGTATGCTCCCCATCTCGATGACCGTTCCGTGGTTTGGGGTAGCTGTTCTGTTGGTCATAGGCTTCCTATTCTCAATCGCATCGACATTCGTACTGACCAGAGTTATGCTCAGAGTGAGTATAGCTGAGGACATCGGTCATCCAGAATAGTGCATAGCAGTCAGCTCTTTATACTTGTATAGGTATTTATCACGCCGCTCGGAGTTGCAATAGATGCCTGATGATAGAAATGATGTGATTGATAGAGCCGAAGAACTCTCTCAGCTATCTGAAGATCAGGAGGCGGAGCGGCTCATCAGGGAAGCTCTTGAAAAGGAGCCTAGCAATCTTAGTCTTAGGACAGAGCTAGCCATTATTCTCTCCAGGCAGGGCCATGATGCCTTGGCCCAAAACATGCTTGAGAAGGTCTTGGCAAAGAACCCGGGCTATGAGCGGGCTGCGGTTGCGCTTGGCCGACTTCTTGATAGCTCTCTTCGAACTGATAAGGCCATTGCGCTATTCACCGCTTTTCTAAGAAATGTTCCAAGCGCACACATGGTCCTTGAAGACCTGTGCAGTCTCTGGTATGATAACGATGAACAAGAGAGGGCACTTGCTGCTGCGAGAAAGCACATTGGAATGTATCCCAAGGTCATTCATGCCTATGATGCGATACGCTATCTCCTCCAAAGACAAGAGGATGACCTTCAGGATGAGTTAGTTGACCTCGATGATGAGGGAGTTTCTATGACCAACCTTTTCTCCAACTTTGCTGAGCAGGATTCAATTTTAGAAAAGCTACAGGGATTGGAGTCCTTATCAAGCGAAAAGCCTGAGTTTGTTGAAGACCTGAATGAGGATATAGCACGCATAAAGGGTGAAATAACAGATCTGATGAAGAGGATGCTGAGGGAAGGAATAGAGATCCCCTGTGATTTTCAGTTCTCTTCTGATATACAATGAGCATCTCGAAACACTCTATTTCCATTGGTAACCCGTATTCTCACATTCCTGCGGCAATTTCCCCTTGAAAAAGCAGATAATGTTTTGTTCAGCCTCCTTAGCAAGCCAGATGTGAAATTCTTGGTCAGTGAGTGCTTGCAGCATTTCTACTCTCTGATTAGGTCCGAGGCCCATAACCTTAAGGAGACTGGCCTGATTTATGACCCTGTCAATGTTCTTCTTGGCTACTGCGATTATCCTCTCTATCGACCCCGGCTCTTGCTGAAGAATTTCATTGTCTCGGAGAACTGCCTTAATACGCATCGTCTGCACCGCGCAGCTCTCATTACTTCTCCAAAATAAGCATGTTCATTCCCGAGAGAGCATGCTATGTGCACCATTAGTACCGGGACCTACGTATTCTTGGTCAGACACCGAAGCGCCAGCCGGCTAACGAAGACCAGTCGTGACTAGGCGGTTCACCCAATGTTGTCTTGCTTTCCGAGGCAGATGTGTGCCTTCGCGCAAGATTACAACTTCACATGCATCTGGATAACTGATTGTAATGTCATCTGCACCCTTTGAAGCCACTGGCTTTATACTTCTCTGCTGTCATATGTTTAATGTTTCTCAACTGTGCCTTGGCATCATCTCTGGCCCCACAGCAGGAACTTCCGCTTTTGATGCGATGCATCTATTGGAAATCCAGTCAGGGAACAATGCCAAGAATCGCTAGAGGAATCTCACAACGCGCTTCATTTCTCCTTCACCGTTTTCCTAATGGCAAGAAGCTAGTTGCTGGATTCATGGTGTAGTTGCTTTTCAATGGCGACTCCAGCATAGCAGATGGTGGCAAGAGAGGTTTCATACATAGATGGGATGAGTGTTCTTTCAATTCTTCTTAACCAAGGCAAGAAAGAACAGCAACAGAATGAAGAAATCCAAGACAGTCAGAATGAGTTCTATTCCTTGTGACTCCATTTGAGGTATGAATACATCAAGATGATAAGCGAATGTCTTGACAGCGAATAGCCCGAATGCAGCAGAAACCAGAAGCATCCTTTTCATTCGTGTTCTTCTGTAGGCCCTCAAGGAAATAGCTAGGAGTAGGATTGCAAAGAATCCTATTGCAAAGCTGAATACCTCTGATAGGTCTACGTATTGATCAACCTGAGCAAGCTGTAAAGCAAAATTAGCGATCAGTTGTCACAATCCTCCTTGTCGCTTTGTGATAGCTCCATAACGATATCGGCAAGTCTGCTCCCCCACCTCTCCCAGACACTGGTTCTGTAGTTATGCACAAATCTGCAAATCTCCTCTACATTTCCTACGACATGGCAAACACTGAATCGTCCCTTCTTGGAACACTCGATGAGGCCCAAATTGACTAAGCGGTCAATATGCCACGATATCGTAGCTGATGAGAGACCTAAATACTCTGCAAGTTCAATCCTGCTTGAATCTGGATTCTCAATGAGGTATAATAACAATTCTCTTGGTGTTTCTTGTGAAAAGACACTCAGGATTGCTTTCTGATTCTCTCTGAACACTCCCGTCGGATAGAAGTGCTTACGTAGTCCACGACGTTCTGTGCTGATTCTGTTTTGAGACTCTAGTTCGTAGAGATGGTATTGAAGGTCTCCCATTGCCAATCCCAGCTCTCTTCCAATTTCCCGAAGATAAGTTCCAGGGTGCATCTTGATATATTCCAGTATCCTCTCGCGTGTCCCTTGGGAATTATTGGGCAAGCTACGTCCTCCGAGAATTGATGCATATCGTATTCAGCCTTTCTTTTACCTGGTCATTCGTCCAGCTATATGCGATTTGTCTGGTTTATCCCGTGTGAAGGTCAGGAATCATCAGTTATAGGTTGTGTGGTACAAATCTCTAACTGAGGTACTCAACATGGATGTTAGAAATTTGATTTAGACATTTGTACCATAACTGCTTTTTATTTTCAAGGCATGATATCCCGCGAGGTGAAATAAATGTCAAAAAGAATCCTTGGCATTGCCGTGTTAGCCGTATTTGCGATTTCGATAGCAGGAATGGTAGGTGTAGCGAC
>CAYPUO010000170.1:0-6460 GCA_964413775.1 uncultured archaeon | reverse complement strand
ACTCAATCCTCTTCTCGTATGCTTCAACGCTGAGATTCCTCCTGGCAGCATTCTCTGCTATTGCGGTTGTCATTTCTTCCTCAGACTCGAAGCAGCGTGTCCAGAAACCAAGCGACCGTTTTATTGCTTCAGGTTTGCGGTCGTAATCTTCTTCGAGGCTATCAAGCTGGGCGAAAATCACTCTGCATTGAGCAGGAGTAAACGACCACGCGAGATTGATGCCGTCAGCGTGCTCAGCAGCGACCTCAAGCATCTTCCTCTTTCCTTTCATTGACCCAATCCATATTGTAGGTCTAGGTTCCTGCAAAGGTTTTGGGTAGGATACAATATCCTTGACTTGGTAGTACTTCCCCGAAAAGGAGTACTTCTCATTTGACCAGATACCCTTGATAATCTGCACAGATTCAGCAAGTTGTTCAATCCGTTCCAAATCGCTCGGAAATGGGTATCCGTATGCTTTGTATTCTAGCTCTTTCCAGCCAGCGCCAATGCCAAATTCAAAGCGTCCTCCAGAAAGAACATCCAGAGAAGCGGCTATCTTCGCATGGAGCGGTGGATGCCGATAGCTGTTGCAGTCAACCAGAGACCCAACCCTATCTCTCTTGTTATCTCGTACGAGCGAAGCCATTACCATCCATGGGTCCAGCAGAACACGATTAGCTACATCGTTGTCCAACATGAAATGGTCTGAGAACCAGAGAGTGGAAAATCCGTTCTTGACCGCGCATTGAGAGATATCTAGTACGTTGTCATACGAATAGCCAAACTGCGGCTCAATTTGAACACCGAAGTCCATTACTATCAGCTAGCAGAATGCAACTTTCAACTATAACGCTTTGGTACGGGGATGAAAGACTCGGCTAATAGGGATAGCAGGGGGACATCAGCAAGTTCATCAACGCTACACGGACATCCTCAACATCCGCAAATCCTGCAATCTCAGCATGACAGATTCGTATGAATGGAACCATTGGCAAATCCGCTTCACTAACCCCTGTCCGGGGGTCATCAACGTTCACCACACTAGTGACACTCCTTGGAATCCCGAGTTCTTCCATGGCGCTCATTAAGATCTCATATGTTGGGTCGCAGAAGAGACAGTGGTTCGACTTGTAGAAGGTAATGCATGACGGCTTTCCACACTCAAGCACCTTCTGCTCATTCCAAGCAGGGAGAAGAATAACAAACTTCGCGCCCTTGGACTGATCGCCATGCACGCGGTCCTCCACCCACACCTCTCCTCCTAGGCTTTCGATAATTCGATCAGCCAAGGTGAGGCCGAGTCCCCTTCCGACTACCTGAGCTTCTGGCTTTCCGCTTCTCTTGAAAATGTGCTCTTTGAGAGAGTCCGGAACACCTGGGCCATTGTCCTCGATTGCAAGGCGAATCTTATCTTTGGCAGGTGTGAATGTAGCAGTGATGTCCACTTCAATGTCATTGCCAGGGGTGTATTGCACAGAGTTGAGAAGGATATTGTAGAATACTATGCTGAGGTTTTGATGCCCCTCAACAATGAACTGCCGCTCTTGAATATCTGAGTTTACAATCAATGTTTTCGAACTAATCTCATTTCGGACCATTTCAGCCGCATGGTCAATGGAAGGCTTCACATCGGTCCATTCTTTATCGGATATGGCGTCACTCAGTGACGAAATGAGGCGGAGGTTGGATATCATTCTTGAGGCTCTCATGACCTCAGCGACTGCAGCGTCTAGCAGGTTTTCGCTGGTTTTGCTAAGCTGACCCGTCTCTTTGATTAGCCCAAGGGAAAAGATGAGACTCTGGTTCACGTTATTCAAATCATGAGTCATAACCTCAAGCACAAGCCCAGCACGTTCTCTCTCTAAGCTGGCTCGTGCCTCTGCAAGTTTCCTCCTGTTGATATCAGTCGCCATTAGGCCTATCAAGCGACCAGAGTCGCTTTCCTCAAGAATGCCAGCTGTTATACTGACCCAGATGAGATTTCCGTCGCAATCAACCATCTGGACCTCCAGATCACGAATCTCCTTTCCTTGGAGAACCTCCGATATCAGTAAGTGCCCAGCATCGTAAGACGCTCCGTTGACAGGAAAAACAGAAGAAATGCTTCGTTTCAGCAGCATGTTCTCAGGAAACCCCAGAAGAGTGCAGGCTGCTTCATTCACTTGTAAGATAGTGCCAGACTGACTCACTGAGAAATATGCGATAGGTGATGAGTTAAAGAGCTCCCGAGAGTTGTAGACTGCCTCAGCATCTTTAGATTTCGCATCCTCTTCATGTGAGAGAGTTCGCACTATAGCGAGCAACGCTGGCGAACTGTCACATTCGGTGCGAGTCAGAGCAACTTCAACAGGAATGCTCCCTCCTTTCCCGGCCGATACCGCACTATGAAATGCAAGAGGTGCATCAACACTGTCAACGCTCAGATCCATGGCACGATGCGGCCAACTGCCAAGAAACTCTGAAAGAGATGCACCCAACACAGACTTCTCACTGCGGCCAACAAGCGTCTGAAATGCTGGATTGCACACCACGATCCTGCTATCGACCTGAACAGCAATGCCGTCTTTAGCATTCTGAATCATGCGTCGATAGCGTCTTTGAGATGATTGAGTGTCATCACGTGGTACTGTGCCCTTGGTCAAAGTCTGTCACTTACCAATGCATTGCTCCTTGAGTGTTCAAATTGCACTTGCCAAATCCTTAGTCAGACTAGGATGCATTCGCTCTAGGTCCGAGTAATCTGTTCTAAAGACCATAGATAACAATTCCTACGAGGAATGCAGGGATGCGTTTCTTAGTCGAAGCCATAGATTTATCAAGGGTGCAGTATTCAGTTGAATAGTTGTTCAAGTGTTCAAATATGGACTGAAATACATTGGTTGCCTCAAAAACGCCGGATCACCCGTCGGCCATCATCAGGGAAGAGGACATAGATGACATAACAAAGATCTTCAAAGCGATGTCCTATTCCACTCGTGTCAGGATTATCTCAATACTGTCAACGACAAACAAGTATACTGTGACGGAAATAGCTGCACAACTGGGCATGGATATCAGCAGAGTAAGCCATCAGCTTGCAAAGCTGGAAGACATGGGCTTCATCAAGGGAACAAGAGATGGAAGGAAGATCTATTATGAACTCCAAGACGAATGCATCAAGACAATCCTCAGAACAGCAAAGGATCATATTAGCGGAAGATAGGCATGTATGCGCTCAGTGCGAAGCTGAGCGAGCCGCCCGCGAATCGGTCGATTTCAGAACGAAGTACATCTTCGCGTCAGTATCAGGCATCGCATTACTTGCAGGCATCATACTTCAACTCCTTGTATTTCCCGAGGCGCTTGCATATGTTGCTTTCATTGTTAGCATTCTGACCTCAGGAAGATGGATTATTCCCAACGGGTTCAAGAGCATCGTCAAGGTGCACCTTGGTATCAGCTTCCTCATGACTGTCGCATCTATAGGCGCAGTCCTCATCGGTGCTCCATCGGAAGGAGCAGCTGTGATGTTCCTCTTTAACATCGCAGAACTTCTTGAGGAAAAGGCCGGTGATAGGGTGAGAGTTGAGATTGAGAGCCTGATGGACCTTGAGCCAGTTACGGTCAGCGTTATTTCGAATGGTGAAGAAGCATGTACCTCTCCAGAGCACGTACAAGTTGGTCAAATCTATTCTGTTAGGCCAGGTGAAATGATTGGTCTTGACGGCAGAATAGTCAAAGGTAACTCATCAGTAAACCAGGCGCCTATAACCGGTGAGTCTGTTCCTGTGGACAAGGGCATTGGCGACGAGGTGTATGCTGGTACAATCAACGTAGAGGGGTATCTCGAAGTTGAAGTCACGCGTGAATCACATGATTCAGTCCTGTCACGCATTGTCGACCTTGTTACAGAGGCAAGAAAATCGAGATCGCCAACAGAGAGGTATGTGTCGCGGTTCTCTCACATCTATACACCAATTGTTGTCTTGGGTTCGCTGCTTCTTGGACTAACAACACTCATCCTGGGAGCATCTCTTCAGGCCTCGGTCTACAGGGGCCTGACGCTTCTAGTCATATCTTGTCCCTGTGCATTTGCAATTTCAATCCCGGTCAGCATGGTATCCTCAATTGTCGGTTCAGCAAGAGAGGGAGTTCTAATCAAGGGTTCGGACCGTCTTGAGAGCTTGGGCAAGATTCGAAACATTGCATTCGATAAAACTGGTACACTAACGAGCGGAGAACTCAGCCTTCAGAGCATCTGCCTTCACAATGGTGCAACGAGGGAAGACGTACTGGGGGCGGCAATCGCCCTTGAAAGCATGTCAGAACATCCAATCGCAAATGCCATAGTTCAGGCAGGAGAACATGAGAATGTTCCAAAGACACAGGCATCTGACTTCGTGGCAATACCTGGACGAGGTGTAAAGGGAAGAGTCGGAAAGGAGACATTTCTTGTTGGCAACAAGCGACTACTCACAGCAGAGAGAATCGACCTCAATGAAGAGGGGCATGTCTGTGGTAATGGTACGATGGTATATGTTATCCGCGAGCAGAAACATCTTGGTACGGTTGTTCTCGGCGATTCAATTAGAACTGGAACCAGAGAAGCCATCAAGCAACTCCGAGAACAGGGAATTCACACAGTCATGCTCACTGGCGATAGCAGCGATGCTGCAAGCATAGTGTCAGAGGAGTTGGGTGTGGACGAGTGCCGAGCTGAGCTTCTACCTGAACAGAAGGTGGAGTATGTAAGAGCTCTTGTCAACAAAGGACCTACAATGATGGTTGGGGACGGCATCAATGACACACCCGCTCTCGCCGCATCTACCGTTGGAGTCGCGATGGGAGTGATTTCGAGCGATGCTGCGATTGAAACAGCTGACATTGCTCTTATGGAAGAAGACCTAAGAAAGATACCGCGTCTTCTATCGCGTGCCAAGGAGACCCTTCGAATTGTTAGAGAGAATGTTGTCCTGTCAATCTCTGCAAAACTTATTGTCGGGGCATTAGCGGTAATAGGACTGGCAACACTCTGGATGGCCATACTCTTTGGAGACATGGGGCTGACGCTGATAGTGATTCTCAACGCCCTCCGCCTAACTAGAAGGGGTCCACCATAATACACCTACTTGTATGAATTCAGTGCGTGGACCGAAAGCGACAGAAACATGAGTACAATACATGCTGTGAAAACAGGAAGGATAAGCATTACTGACAGAACCTCCCCAAATTGTGATGCAATCCATATCACTAGAGCACCCAGTGCTAGATTTATCGCCGGAAATGAAAAGGCAAGGGGGACGGGTGGGTTTTTCGGATCAGATGTGAATACCGGGACATAGGCGCCTGCCATAATCCCCGTAGCTGAGAAGATGAGTATCATTGGTGCCGCCAGAAAGATGAGAAAAGCTGAACCTTCAACTCTGAAGAAATAAAGCAAAAACAGATACAGAGGAATAGAGGTCAGCGTTATTTCTATCACACTCAAGAAATACTTGGCAAGTACAACGTCCTTCGACCGGAACGGACTCGTCCTTAGCAAGTAGATGTTTTCTTTCTCATCTACAAACGCAAGCAGTGATGCAAGCGTGCTCATCTGTGTTAGCAGGATTAGCACAAGCAGGAATGCAGGTGTCAACGAATATACAAACTGCGGTGGAACTGTCACTGGCTCCAACCATGGGGGCTGAACGATATTAAGATAGAGCCCAAATAAGACACCTAGAAAGACGTACATGTACTTCCAGAATTGAAGAGGAGTTCGCATCTTACTCCAGAAGTCTTTCAGGACAATCCACATCATCGGATCGTTGAATCTTGACTTAGAGAAATCGACCTGCCCTCTCACCCTTCTACTGAACCTGCCTTCCGCCTCTGCTTATGATTGATTAACAGACAAAACCTCATACATCTCGTAGTCGGTTAGGTTTGCAAGAGCAAGCATTGCAATGAAGAAGCTGATAAGAAGTATTGCCAGAAGAGGCAGGGGATCACCTAGGCCTACATCATGAATCCCTGACACCTCCATCAGTATTACACTCATCACGTTGCTTGGAAAGCTAAACTCGATTAGAGGGCTCCAAGTCAACACAGGAGATGCAGGCAGATACAAGACGACGAGAATAGCAACAAGGAGGAGGTGCATGAAACGAGAACTAGTTCTGGCTCTAACTCGTGCCTTCAACACACTGCAAAAGCCTCCTATGAAGTAATTAATCTCGAGAAACAAAATTACTGCAAAAATCAGGAGCATTAGAGAAACTGCAAAAACGTGCGCCCTCGCTAGCAGTGGGAAAACAATTGCTGTTCCGATAACAAGATATGCAGCCTTTCGCACGAATCTTCGGATGTAGCGGCTCAAGAACAATTGATGTGGCTGGACAGGAGCAGGCATCATAACATACTCATCGGTCGATTCCAAGACTTCAGTAGGACCAAGACCAAAGTAGCCGCCCAGAGCGCTGGCGAGTGTCACGACTCCTACAGCAGCGAATATAGT
>CAYPUO010000169.1:0-6473 GCA_964413775.1 uncultured archaeon | reverse complement strand
TCCATTAGAGCGATATCTAATCAATGTCTAGGTTTGTCCAGGTTTTGCGCAGCTGCATGCTACACCTTGCGTTGCATTGGCTCAAAAGGATGGTGATAGCGGCTGATAGGTAGTCCTAACGGAAATATAATAACCAGCAAGTTGTCCCCGTAGAATCCGAGTGGTTGACGATGGTACTTGGCGACCTCCTATTTCCGAATATCAAGATGCGACTCATAATCTCTCACGCCTTTGATGCAGATGTTGAGTCTGCAAAGGACAAGTTCTCACCTGAATATCAATCTGCAGCTGCAAAGGTTACACTGAGCAAGGGCGACATGCAGAAGCTTAGCCTGAAAGACGGTAGGACTGTGCAAGTGAAGTCAGCAATAGGGGATGTCATTGTCCAAGTCTTCGTTGACGACAAGGGTCGCGATGGGATTGCCGTGATGCCATATGGTCCATGGGCACTCTCACTTATTGATGTGCCAAAAGATGGCTCTCCTCCTCAGCTGCACGGCATCTCAGTCACTCTAACGAAGAGCGACAACGATGTCACTCCTCTTCTGGATCTTCTTCAGCCTCTTGGATAGCCTTGACTACTCTTTCAACATGGCCTCTCTCAAGTTGCATGTGGTACTTCGGTTCTTTTTGGAAAAGGTGTTTGATTTTGCGTGCAGCTCTCATTGCAGCTTGTCGCTCTCCATCGGCCATATCCCACGATGAGTCTTGTTCCCTTGGTGGGCGTGTCTTCTTCTCGATGTTGACCACAATGTCCCGCTCAAACAGGTCACTTGGAGGAGGTTCTTTTCCTACCGTGGCGTCGAAGACCCGTTTCCGTGCCCGCTCCCATTTTCGTGCTCGTTCGAGTTCCTCTGCATTGTAGCCCTCTCGCTTCACCTCAAGTACGTCATAGGGGCACGCCTGTTCGCAGGCACCGCAATAGATGCAGTTGTCAAGGACCTCTATCTTTTCTGCTGTTCCCGTAGGATGAATCGCTTTCACAGGGCAGATGTTGAAGCAGTTGTTGCAGCCCGTGGGATCACACTTGTCTAGCTGTTTGATTATGACTTCGCCGGAGAATGGTTTGGTAACTTCAATTGCATCGAATGGGCAGACTGAGGCGCAGAGATTGCATTTTACGCAGAGGTCATCATCGCGTGTAAGCTTCCCAGTTATCTTGGGTTTCTTAATGGTGCGAGTTCCCGCTTCAGTGCAGTTCACTGAAATCGCTTCATCTGGGCATATTCCTTCGCAAAGACCACAGTAGTCGCAGTTGTTTTTGTCTATCCTGATACCCACAGCCGGCCTAAACGATGGGGGTTCAGCTGAGTCTGACCAGAAAATCTTGATTGCTTCCGGACAGAGTAGTTCACAGAGTCCGCAGTATGAGCATTTGTCTTCATCGACTTCGATAGTGCCCTTGCCATACTCCTCCACCTGGGAGGTGACCAAGTCCTTTTTGTGATCCACATGGCCCTCTGCATCGAGTGCACCTGTAGGGCAGCCCTTCATACAGAGAAGGCAGGGAGCACACTTGTCTTCGTCGACCGTGTGGGTTCCATCTATCCTTGCATACTTGTTGACGGCATTCTCTCCCTCATACTTCGCCTCGAATGCTCCAAAGACGCACGCTGAGTCACACAGTCCACAGAATGTACAGGCTTCCGGATCCACATTCACTAATGGTGCTCCTTCAATGAGTCCTGATGCAGTTTCCTTTACAGGACCCATAGTAATTGCATCCCATGGACAGACTAGGCACACACCACAGCCTACGCATTTGGAAATCTCGTGGTCAAGTGTCTTCTTGAGTAGTGATGTCTTCCAGCTGAACTCGATTTTGTCCTCAGTGACATCCATCGAAACAACTGGCTTTTCTCCTACCGAAATCTTGGACTTCTCCAGACTTTCACCCTCCTGTTGCCTGTTCAGTGTCACCAGGAGGTTTTTCACTGCGCCTCAACATCTCAGAACCCAGAGGCCCGAGGCCTATTATCTCGTCAACGAAATCAGTGACTTGCTTTGCAAACAGGTCTCCCTCAGAGGCAGAAGCACTTCCGAAGTATAATCTGCGCCCGTCGATTCCAGTTGCTTCGAGAGCCTCTTTTAGACGGTTTGTCCTCTCCATTGCATATCGGGCGCCTGACCTGTAGTGGCAGTCCTGGACATGGCATCCCATGACAGCAACGCCGTCAGCTCCCTCAGCAAACGCCGTGAGAAGGGTATCCACATTCAAACGTCCCGTACAGGGGACTTGAATATTGATTACATTGGGCGGGTATTGCAGCCGAGATGTACCAGCTCGATCCGCAGCACTGTATGCACACCACCTGCACAGGTATCCAACGATTGCAGGTCGCATTGGATTGAACTCAACCGCTGCTCTTGTTGCTGCTTCAAGTTGTTCATTATTGAGACAGGGGAGATCAAGTGCACCTGTTGGACATGCCGCAGCACAAGCACCACACCCTCGGCAGGCTGCAAAATCAATGGTTGGAAACTTCTCAGTATTGAGCTTGATTGCATGAGGAGTGCACGTTTGTTCACAAATCCTGCATCTCATGCAAAGCTCAGCATCAAAGGATGGGACACAGCTTTCTGAAACAATCTCTCCCGTTGCGAATAGGGTCTTGACCTTTGATGCTGCAAGCCCTGCATGGGCAACGGAATCAGCAACATCCTTTGGTCCCTGAGCCACTCCAGCAAGAAATACCCCTTTCGAATGTGTGCTGCTAGGACCTAATTTCGGATGTAGTTCGAGGAAGAAGCCATTTTCATCGAGTGGCGTCTTCAAAAGTTTGGATAGTTCTATATTGCTTGGATCTGGGTCCATTCCAACCATAAGGACAACGAGGTCAACTTCCAGGTCCATCATCTTTCCTAGCAGCGTATCCTCAGCTCGGACGAATGTCTTGCCGCTGATAGGATCTTGCGATATCTCTCCCACCGCTCCTCTCACAAAGATTCCTTTGAACTCATGCCCGGCTCGCATGTACAGTTCTTCTTGTCCCTTACCAAAAGTCCGTATGTCCGTATAGAACATGTATGCCTCTGCATCTGGGATGTGCTGTTTGAACTGAATGAGTTCCTTCACGGCCGCAGTGCAGCACACTCTACTGCAGTATGGTCTCTTCAGTCTAACCGACCTACTGCCGACGCAGGCTACGAAGGCAACTCGCTTTGGAGGCTTTCCATCTGACGGTTTCACTACCACTCCATGAGTTGGACCCGCAGGATTCATCATACGCTCAAATTCCACTGATGTCAGGACATCAGGGTTCTCACCGTATCCATAATCCTGAAGGACAACTGGATTAAACGGCTTGTATCCAGTGGCGACCACAATTGCTCCTACGTCTATAATCTCTGTCTTGTCAACATCATCATACCTGAGTGCCTTTGGTTCACACACACCAGCGCAGGACTGACATCCGATACAGGTGTCGGCGTCAATGTAGGGCGCGATTGGCACAGTATCCACTGAGGGCCGTACTATCGCCTTCCTCTTACCAAGACCCTCATTGTATTCATCCACAACATCAACGGGGCAGACCTCAATGCATCTATTACATCCTGTACAGGTATCAATGTCTACATATCTAGCTCTCTGCTCGACAGTAACCTTGTACTGACCAACGCTGCCTCTTACTTCTTTGACGTCAGATAGCGTCATGATTCGTATGTTATCATGTCTTGATGCTCTGGCCATCATGGGTCCGAGAATGCATATGCTGCAGTCGAAGGTTGGGAATAGCTTGTCCCACTTAGCCATGTGCCCTCCAAGAAACCCCTCTCTCTCCACAATGACCGTTTCGATCCCTGAGTCAGCCAGTTCCAGTGTTGCTGAAAGGCCTGCAACCCCTCCTCCAATGACCATGGCCCTCTGCGATATTGGTATTATGTGGGTGGGGATCGCCTCAGATCTTCGCACTCTAGCAATCCCTGTGTCAATGATAGCAGCAGCTTTTGCTGTAGCTGCTTCAGGGTCATCATAGTGGACCCAGCTGCAGTGTTCTCTAATGTTAGCCATATGTAAGTGTCCGGGGTCAATGCCTGCTTCTTTTACAGCAGTGGAAAAGAGTTCATTGTGAAGCAGGGGGGAACAGCCAGCAATCACTACTCTCTCAACATCACTTTTCTTTATCGTATCGATTAAGTCAAAGACTCCCTGTTCTGAGCACAGGTGATCATCGACCTCAACAAGAGGAATCCCAGCTTTCTCATACTTCTCTTTCAGGAAATCCACATCAACAACATCTGAAATATTCGTTCCACAGCGGCACAGGAAGACGCCTATTTTGTCGTGCTCTTTGTCTTTCTTCTGTGAACGCTTCTTCTTACTCAGCTAGACCACCTTGGTTTGATGCTTTCTCTAATTCACAACAGGTGTCAAATTGTGATTATTCAACCTTTTACAGTTTTAATTTCCAAGTATAAACCTGAGCATTAGGGATTTCAGAATCTAAAATGTATTCTGCAACTACCGCATGATTCATGTGCACTCCCAAGATATCCAGAAAGAAGCTTTCCAAAGCACCAGAAAATCCAGCAGGCATGGAGACCTTATACTGTGAAGCTAAATCCTATGGAACTCTACAACCTTCTTCCTAAGACGAACTGCAGGTTATGTGAGCCAAAGACTTGCATGGCATTTGCCACCAAGCTGGCTCTCGGGGATATATCACCACGTGATTGTCCTCCTCTACTAGAGGAGGGCTTTGAGGCTAATCTTGAGAAACTCGAGAGCCTTGTAGCACCCATGCAGTCAGCTGCAGAAACAGGCGTCAAACTTGATGAATCAAAATGCACAGGATGCAGTAACTGCGTAGTGGTCTGCCCCGTTGATGTTGCAGCAGAGGCCCCTACCAGTGAAGGCAAGGCTGCTAAGAGCGGGGAAACAGTCTTCTGGGTCGAAAATGGAATCTCAAAGATCATCAATCTGGACAAGTGTCGGAGATTTCCTCCAAACAGACTGAACTGCAGGGTCTGTGAACAGTACTGTTGCACTGATGCAATCGAGATCTGGTAGGTGGCTGACTTGGAAGACACTGTTTGTTCGGGTTGTTCGTTGCTTTGTGATGATGTGTCAGCAGAGGTAAGCAATGATTCAGTGAGGTCTCTTGGTTTCTGCAGACTCGGCCATACTCATCTGGAAGCCGCACTAAGTCATATGGACCTGAAGGCAATCCTCCGCCAAGAGAAGAAGGAGCAGGAGGTTTCTGTGGATGTCGCGCTAGAGCAAGCCTCCGAAATCCTCATGAATAGCAAGAGCGTTCTCCTATTCGGATGGTCACAGGCAACAAATGAAGATGTCCGAGAGGGACTACTCCTTGCCTCTGATCTGAAAGGCTTCTTCGATTCCTTAGGCACTATGGGCGCCTCTCACGCACTCAGGCATGTGATTCACTCGTTGGAACTCGAAACTGACCTTGAGCACATAAGAAATCATGGCGAGTTCATAATTTACTGGGGCTCTGATCCTAGCGAGAGCCTCCATAGGCATCCGAGCCGCTTTGCAGTACTGCCTAGAGGTGAGAAGATACCTGAGGGGATTGAGAGTCGGAGAATTGGTGTTGTTGATGTACGGCAGACTGAGACTATGAAGATGGCAAACCACAGGCTCATTATTCCGAGTGGGAGCGATGCGGAGCTGCTTGATGCAATCACATCAGAACTCTCTGGGTCCTCCTCGATAACGGGACCAGTAGCAGGAATTCCAGCGTCTGAACTCATTGGACTTGTCAAGGGTCTGCAGAACTCTGACTGCACTGCCATCTTCTATGGAAGTGGGCTGCTCAATTCAGGCGCATCGGAAGCGAATTTAAGTGCTCTGAAGAAGCTCATTGAGGCCATTCGTGCAACTGGAAAGGAGGCATACGCACTGCCTATGTTTCAGTTCACCAATGCGATGGGATCAGCCGGAGTCACCATCGATGCGGCCTCCGCACCATGCTCAGTTGACTATTCCAGTGGGAAGGCGGTCTTTGACGCAAGCACAAATGCGCTCACGAAGCTTATCGCAAAGGACTTTGATACAGTAGTCATCGTCGGAGATGATCCCTTCGTTGCCATTCCAGGGCCTGCCGCAAGGGCACTTGCCGCTACAAAGACGGTGTATATCGGACCAGCGGGGACTGTAGCTGATAGGCTTGCAGATGTATCAATACACGTACATGACATGATGTTTCAGAGGGCATCAACCGCATTACGACTCGACCAAGTGGAAGTCAAGATTAAAGGGCTCTCGAAAACCCCGTCTGACATAACTAGCGCCGGGCAGATACTATCTAGTATTCGGGATATTGTAAAGAAGCAAAGGTGAACAAGGATGAAAGTAGCAGTTGCAGGAAAAGGCGGTGTTGGCAAGACAACGATAGCAGGAACTCTTGCCCGGCTCCTTGGCCGTGATGGCCTGAGGATTCTTGCCGTTGACGCTGACCCCAGCTATACACTGTGGTCCGCAATCGGCATCCCTCGAGATGTCGCAGATA
>CAYPUO010000168.1:0-6481 GCA_964413775.1 uncultured archaeon | reverse complement strand
ATGCTGGGCTGTATCGGCGTACACCAAAACGGTTGCTGAAGATGCAGCCAGCCAGTTGGCCACGTTAGTCAGGAACTGAATGTTGTCAGTGAGCGAAACATGGTTTATGTCTGCGAAATTCATGTCAGCGGATAGTATGACCCGACCAGTCCCAAATGCTTGAGCTGCAATGTTTACACCGCCAGTGATATTCCAAACGGGCGAAGCGTTTCCGGTGTAGTTCACGTAACCGGGAGTAGCAAGTGACAAGCTGCTACATCCTTCAGTAGTAGGATGGTCTTGTGGTGTTGCGATTTGACTTCCGGAAGCGATGCTTGTCTTGTTTATTTCCATGTCGAAAGCTTGGAACAGGGTGTTGATTTGGTCTGTTGATATCACGAATGAGGACAGCTGCGGAGACTCGCCTAGCACGAATAGGCCTCCTCCACTCGCCACCCAATCCACAACAGCTTGACGCTCTGCGGTAGTATAGTTGTAGTCAGGTGAAACAAGGATGAGCATGTCATAGGGTGCCAGTCTGTCCAATGTCAGGTTTCCTTCCGCTGACGGATAGAGCTTGTCGAACGTGAAGCGTTCGTTCACAAATGTATCTCTCATGGTTTCGAAGAATCCAGGATAGGCCGAAGCCGTGTCCCAGGGGTCGACACTGAGACGTGGCATATGGGACAGGTCGAAGAGTATCCGACCCTTTGGAGATGGGCATAGCCAGTTAACTGCATCTACAAGGAGGTTCTCTTCTACACCTTGAGTTTGGTCACCAAACATCTGTACGACTTTTCCGCCGCGTGTGGTAGAGTCCTTCGCTACTACAGTTACCCAATTGGGTTGACCTACTGGAGTTGCTAAGTAGGAGTAGTCTTGACTATCAGCGCTTTGCTCGAGATACGTTCGATTGAACGCTCCATAATCGAAGCTAACGGATATGCTTTCGTTGACGTGGTACGACTTCGTCACTGGATGGCGGGCAGTTATGTTCTGGGCACTTGTCGACACATAGTACCAGATGGGCCCGTAGCCTGCGACACCTTCGGACTCAGGCGCCATGATCCCGAACCACGAGAGATAGGTGATCGAGCTGTCGATGCTCAACAGTCCGCCTCCCCCAAGCCAGAACTCTTTGACGAGATTTGTGATGTTCTCTCTGGGGAGGTTGTCAAACATGACAAACACATCGAAGTTTGCCGTATTGAGTCTATGATCCAGGATGTCTTGAAACGTCAATAGCTGGACATTGAATCCTGCGCTTTCGAGCATATCGCGAACAATGGTCACATTGGTGCTCATAAGACCTATTGATGCATAATCCGGTAGCGTTCCGTTGGTTTCATTGTATAGTGCAACCCGAATCGTTTTTGGAACGAACTGGGCGCCTTGCATTATGTTGTCTTGCGTTACAGATTTCCCGGCTGACTTTGTCCCTCCTAGTAGTGCACTCTCCTGAGACGGAGCACTCATTGGGACAAAGAACAGACCTGAAATTAGAACACACAGTAAGAGATAGCTTGTGGCATATTTCAAATCTTCGCCTCCAAAGGAGCGAATGGCGTAATTCGCTGAGTTACAAGCTGAACCTTATTAAGTTTGTTTTTTTACAGTCTGTATCTACGAGTTTTCGGGTCGGCCAGAGTATCAGAGCAGTCGTTTAGCCCGAATCTTTGTTCTTCATCAACCTGCATCTCTCTTGTTACAGTGGTTAGCAGTTCGTGACAGCGAATGAGATTGGAGTAGTAGGGACTTGCTCTATTCATCTCTCCTCCTCAAGTATAGAATTGAGGATAGAATCAGAATTGCAGAGAGGGCTGGCACGACTATCACTAATGTAGGGACCAACCAATTGATGTTTTGAGGTTGAGTCGGTGAAGTATCTGTGCTCGTCACGCTGGTATTTGCCAGTTCAGTCACAAAGACACTCATTGCTTCTGGTTCCATGGTGGCCTGGATGCCATAGTCCCGAAGGACGAACATGGTCCTATTCAGATAGTTGTGGAATGACTCATCCATTGGTGGGTAACCTGGTAACACTGGATTGCTTCGCGGTGCATAGTCAGGGTCAAGGGATGAGTACTCGGTATAGTTCAGGTATTCAGCAGCTTGACAAAGGACATTCTTCGATGACCAATAGTCCAGCGCCACTGGGTCTCGACTTGCTGCGATTATATCTGTGAATTTGGCGCTTGAGTAGATTGTAGAAGGTCCTCTTCGGACCGAGCTCTCAAGGGGATTTGGGTTTGTCCATATCATATCGAGTATGTTCAGGACTGGAGCACGGACTTCGCCCATCAGACTTCCCATGCCTCCAAGGCCTATAGAGAAATGTTCGTGTGGGATTGAGTTATCAATGGAAGGAACGATCTCTCCCATGGGAACACCCATGTAGTTCTTTACACAACCTGTGACACCATATCGGCCATGTGACTTGAGCACTGGCATGTTGATTATCTTCAACCGGTCGGAGTTGTATTGAGTGCCATTGAAGATGCCCAACTTGAGACTGATGTTCGTGCCGAAATCTGTCTGGAATTTCGGATATGATACGTACAATTGCGTTTCTGGCAGGAACGTGTCACTCAGAACATAACCATTCGTATCATCACCCTGGCTGTATTCATTGACAACACTTGTCCTTATGTTGTCCCAGAGGAAAGTAGACACTCTATGTGGTGCAAAGCTGTCTACTACACTCTGGATGTTTTGACTGTGATTGAATGCATTTGCTTCGATGTAGTCGAAAGATCCCAGACCCTGTCCGTTATCACAGACTACAATCTCCCCAGTGAAGCCATCAGGATGTTCTAGAATGGCCTGAATCACGCTCTTCAACAGGTCGGTATTGGTACCGCCTCGAGAGTCCCACTGGCAGTTCACCTTCAGGACAACCACATCATCTGGTCCAATTAGGTCGTAGAAGGACTCATTGTGAGATGACAGCATCGAGAAAAGGGTTGAGACCGCAAGGTCCATATTTCCATCCTCTCCAGATGCATTCTTCACATAGTAAAGAGTGGATGGGTTCTCTGCCGTCGCTGTATTCTCCACCAAATTAATGGGAACCCGTGTATAGTCATCTGGTTCATCTGGGAGGAAGTGCAGTTGTGTGAGCTCAGGTATGACGAATGTCGATGCAAGAACCACTCCTCCGATTAGGAATGCCGTCTTCATCTTCCTACTGGACAGGAAGCCCACAGCACTTGGAAATGCGGAGAGCAGCATTGTCTTGAACACTTGGATATTGGATAGTGCTGCTTGCTGGCATGGATATGCCAAGCGCGAGGGTTTTGAGCCTGATCTCAGAGCCAGCCAGATGCCGCTGAGCAGGGCAATTAGGCCGAATCCCGCAAGCGTGTCTCTAAATCTTCTCCTTGTGTGTTCAGAATGATCTTGCACGACAAAACCTTCTCTTTCTCTCAATACTAGTCAGGAACGGCGCGTGGTGCATATTATAAGCAACTTGATTGGCGCAGGCAAAATCCCATCATAGTGACTTTCCTGTGGGCAAAGAATGCGTGGAATGATGACCCGGATTCTTCTTAATCGGCATCAAGAATGAGAATGGGAGGAATACCTCCCAGTGGTTGATATTATTTGAGCGGAACGTACGGAGCTCTTCGTTACACCAATCCCAGGATTGCCATGTGAAACGTGCTTCGTAGTTAGGCTAGTTTTTCTCGAGTAAGCCATTGTTCGATTTCTCTTCTTCTCCTCAGAATCACTCCTCTAACACCACCAGCATTGAATGTCCCGTTCCCGTTATTCCATTGGCCTTCCGGCTACGGTCTTCTCCACTTCCTAATGTAAATGATGGCTACTGCAAGCAAAGCAAATGATCCTACGCCGACAACGACTACCACCCAAGGTTGCCATGTCCGAGAGTCAATGGGAATGGGAGGACTCGCAGCTATCGCAAAAAGGTGGCCATCAAGTGTGAAATGGATCATACAATTGTTCATGCCTATGGATGTCCCAAAGATGTCATCCACGATGGTCTTGTTGTAAGTAAAGACTCCCCAATGTAGCTCTTGAAGTAGTGAGTCATTGAACAAAGGGGACATGTAAGTCATCCGATCTGCACTTTCCCCTGCTGGCCCTACGTGCCCCCCCAAATACCAGGTGAGATTGCCATAGGTGTAAATCCTCCCCAGAAGTAAAGGTTGTCCAGGGACCCGTTGTCCAGGGAAGTAAATGCTGACTCCATGGGTTGGCGCCTCATCCAGGACGGACTCCAAGATATCGATATGCGTGGAAACTCCGGATGTATTTGACTCGCTGATAGTGATAGTGCTCAGGTCATGGAGCCTGTAGTTAGGCTCGGTTTCATTCAGGGCATCTCCAACAGAGTGGACTATCAGCTCCACGAATATTGTCTGGTTAAAGAATACAAATGGGTTGATTTTGTGTATGAGGCCAGATGAGTTGTCCACAATGATGCACTCATCTCTAGTGTACCCCCCAAAGTTCCAGAACATATGTCTGAATAGAGTAGTTTCTTGGATAAATGATTCATTCTGCAACAGATATGCCAGATCGGGGTCGCTTGAGAGCTCTGTTTCGATATTGGGGCTGTTATAGGTATAGTTCCTGCCATTAAGCGTCAGATTCAAGCTGACGCCGCCGGAGTCCTCTTGCGATGGGTCGAAGCATTGCTGAGTTCTGTCTAGTACTGACACTCTCTGAGGTTCAGTCTTGAATACATGCATCCTATCACAAGGCTGGACTGGCTGAGGTTCAAGTATTAGGAGAATCATTAGAATGAGTCCGAGTCCTCTTTGAATCTCTCGACTTCTCGTCATGAAGACCCCCTTCTCTAGTCAATGCTCATTTGTGCCGTTGCATATAAAACACACCATCGGCAATCCTATCGGAAGTCAGGAAATCGAATTGGGCTCACCTTTGGGGCACCAACTTGAAGGCCTTGGCGTACAAGAGCACTTGATTCTATTATCTTCAGGCTGCTCAAAGGGCATCTCAACATGAACAACCTAGTATGTCATTTGTGTGGTCTGTACTATGAACTGAATACGCAATAGAGCCAAGCGTTGAATCAGAATATTCCTTTCATAGCCCTTATTGATTTTAATCTTTCATCCCATAGCTCCTGCATATCTGGAAAGAGCGATTGCAAAAGGAAAACCACAGAGTCTTCATCCTTAAGCTCCCCCCTAAAATCCCGTACCCTTCTAATAATGAGTTCTTTAATACCGTAGGTTCCTTCTATGATTGATTTCCAAGCAGGAAGATTCCTGTCTGGATCAAGTGCTATTGCCATCTGTTCAGGAGAAGATATCTTAAACCAGTCAAGAAGAACATATGACCTGTCTTCATCACGTGGAAGATATCTGTAAATTGACAGCAATTGGTCTGCTGATATCACACCCAGAATTGATTCTTTCTGAGGAGTATAACTCTGTCTTATGAACCTGAGAATGGTTGCCGCCATTTTCTGTTCTGTGAATCCTGCTTTTGAACTTCCATCTAGTTCCTGAACAAATGCCTTTATGACATCAAGAATTCCGCCTGTTGAATTGGTTAGTATTTTACTGAGCCCTCCACATACATCCGAAATCTCATGCCTAGCATGTCCGCTCTCAGCAACTAGCTTTTCTGGCAATCGATCGAGCATTTTGTCTGGTTTGAGAATTTCATCATTTGATAAATTCTCGCTCAAGTAGTTCAGAAGATTCAATGCAGAGGATTCCAAGTACTCCTTTGACCTCTGCGAATATGAAACATACCACATAAGACGCCTACTTGCAGAGCTAATTCGAGGCTTATTTATCGTGTCGAATATTAGTTGTCCCCAGAGAATGTAAGCTGTTGATTCGAACTTTAATCTGAACTCGCTGATTACTATGTCATTGATGCCTTCCTTAACTGCATTCCATCTCTCCTGGAAAACTTGCCAGTTTGCCCTGAGAAGTGTAGAATCAAGTGATTCCAGCTCGTACCTGAGCATCTGCTTTTCTCCACCAGGCTGATACTGTTCAGGTCTTGCGAGAGAATCTGTAGATACTTTTGTCTGCCAATATAGAAATGTTATGTATATCTTAAGGAAGGCCTCAATATCTGATTCTCGTGCTTCCTTTTTATCTTGTACAATGTGTAAAACACAGCATGTAACGATGAGCCATATGACAAACAGAATCATGGTTACAAGAATTAAAGCGTTGAATGCAGGAAAGATGAGCGATACAAATTCACGAAGTGAATCGCCATAGAATATTCCGAAGCTGCGTGATAACAGGCCAGCCATGAAAGGAGTAGACCAAAGTATGTATATCGATGCACGTTGACGCCAAAATCGGCGTCTGGCAATATAGCTTGACACAGTACTTTCGACATATGACTGGAATTCGGATTCGAGATAAGCATCAATATCACTCGCTTGGCTTTTCTGCGTGAGCGTTACTTCCCATGTTCTGAGATACAGGTTACAGAAGTAGAAGTCTTCTCTGCTCGGCAGAGTCAAGAGGGAACTCCTATGATG
>CAYPUO010000167.1:0-6486 GCA_964413775.1 uncultured archaeon | reverse complement strand
ACTCGCCATTCTCTGACAATGCAAACAAGGAAATTGCCATACGACAAGCTAGACGACTCTCACGTTATGTCCATGGATCAGAAGTCAAGATGTACATTGTTCCACATGGGGAGGACCTAGTTGAGGTGCTAGAACATGCACCCCGAAGAATGACTTGTGTGTTCTGTAGGAGGAATATGTATAGGGTAGGTCATGAAGTTGCATTGCGTGAAGATGCGGATGCCATAATCACGGGCGAGATAATCGGAGAACAAGCCTCTCAAACGACGAGAAATCTCTATGCTGAGACAAGTGCCATTTCAAAGATTCCCATCATTAGGCCATGCATTGGAGATGATAAGGATGACATCTTGAGAATGGCAAGGGAAATTGAAACGTACGAGTTTGCAGAGGAGGCCACATCATGCTGCTCACTTCCACCGAGGTATCCTGCGCTTAATGCGGAACTAAGCAAGATACATGATGCTGAGGCTGAAATAGGAGATAGATGGGTGCATTATGCAGTTGCAGATGCAGAAGTGATTATTCTGAAGAAGGCATGAAACATGGTTGATTTGTATCATCTCAAAATCTGCTCTGAGAAGACCGGATATGAGGTTAAATCAAAGTCGCGAGTGAAGTTAGATCTAATGGCATTACAGGAGAAGATTGTGAGCATTACTGGACTGCGGGTACGAGTAGGCGTTCCAGCATTACTTCTGCTTGAGGGGGATGATGGGCAGGTCATCAACATCTTTCCGTCAGGCAGATTGCTCCTCAGAAACTTCTCCTCCAAGAATGATGCCGAAACACTTGTAAGTTTTCTTGCGCCTTTGCTGTACGGAAAGGGTTTAGAAGGCGATGAATCAGAGTTTTGAAAGGTTGATGGACAGAGAAGTTGAGCCAAATGAGGAAACCAAAGCCAGATTCATAGGAAAACAAGCTGGCATGGCTTAGATAAGACTCAGGCAGTTCATAGATGATAACTACGACTTCACTCCTGAAACTGTGTTCTATGGAAACAAGTACGGATGGACGACTCGTTACCGCAAGAGCGGAAAGACACTCTATTCGCTGTTCCCTGAGAGGAGCGCATTCACGGTGTTGGTCGTGCTCGGACGAACTGAAACGGAAAAGGCAGAGTCCATTTCTCGGGACTTGAGTCCTATGGCAAAGGAACTTCTTCATGATACAGAGCAACTTCGCGATGGTAAGTGGCTATGGATCAGACTGCAGGCATTGGGCGATACTGATGATGTTGTAAAGCTCCTAGCTGCGAAACGGAAACCAAAGAGCACGCAGAGGTAGTATCTGTGATCTAGGTCATGTTCTAGTCTTATGATTTTGCAGGTTCTTGGCTCTGCGGAAAAAGTCAGACGTAATACAAGGAGTCAAGGGCGACGTGGCCACGTCACATGACTCTTGTCTTACGATTCAGCATATGATATGGCCAAGGCTCGTCACTATCACTTCCTCCTTCAAGAACTCTTGAACCTTTGCGCTACTATTCCCCACACCAGGTCCAGCTACGGTCGCCCGGTCGAGTTCCCGCTCCCCACGCTCTTTGTCCTCCTTGGCCTCAAGGTCGACTCAGGTCTTGTGTATTGTGACTTTGTGGCATCTGTGGACTTCAACCCCTCGCTCCTTCAACGACTCCAGGTGGACAGGGCGCCTCGTCACACCCTCCTCAACTCGGCTCTGAGACGACTGGACACCCAGCTCCTCCATCATATGTACCGCCTCATCACACGAGAGCACCCGCCTCCCAGGACGGTTGCAGTGGACGCCACCGGGTTCTCTCACTCCACTGTGGGCGAGTGGCTGACCGTCAGGTGCCAGAGGACTCGGCGACGCCAGTTCCATGCCCTCCACAACGCTGTGGACACTGACACGCTGATGGTGCATGCAACCAGGGTCACTGCACGACCCGGAGGTGATGCCAGGCACATGATTGGTCTTGTGAGACGAGTGCCACTGTCAGGGCTTGAGGTGGTCTATGGTGACAAGGGCTACATCTCTCGACGGAATGTCCAGTTCATCGCAGGGCTGGGAGCGTATCCAGCCATCGAACCAAAGAGGGGTCTGGGAGTGAACGCCAGAGGCCATCGAGCATACGGAGAGCTGCTGCGGGAATATCGAGCTGACCCCGAGGCGTGGAAGGAGCGACACACCTATGGCAAGAGGAGCCTGGTGGAGACCGTGTTCAGCATGCTGAAGGTGCGGTTTGGCGGAGGCCTGAGGTCGAGAGGGCACATGCAACAGAGGAGAGAACTGCTGATCAAGGTGGTCCTCCACAACATCGAACGGCTCAACTACCTGCAGTTCACTCGGAGGTGATTTATTTTACAGAGCCCTCTTTCACCAACCGCACATGGTACTCTCAATAGATATTTCTCCATGGGATTTTAGAACCACCTGAATTATATGACGCTTCTGGAAAAGTTCAAACGATATATTCGGGTTTCTCGATTTTATCACTGTATCATACCAGGTCTTTGGTATTGTCACATATAGCCAGCTATCACAATATATACACTTCTTTTTCTTTCTCAGAAGTTCTCCATCGTACTTAGGGTCCTCGTCTGCAATTATAACAGTTCCACCGTCTTGCTTTTCTACCATCTTTTGAAGCCTGTGATGGATGAGATCGGTTGTTATCTTCCCATGGATTTTTTCTAATGCCTGAAACCTAGTGCGTTCCTCTTGTGAGGAACGAATGCGCCGGACTATGGGGTGAGGTAGTTCTCCCTTTCTTTTTCTTTCCTTATTCCTTTCCAGCTCCTGTTGTTCCCAAATCATTTTAGAAGGAGTAGTTATTGATGCTAGATTCAATTCTAAGTCCAGTTTTCGAGTCATATTTGTTTTCAATAGACTGATCAGTTTCTCGTCCAAAGAGTCTAGCATCACTCTTTCTGTTTCTTCGGATAGCGTCAAGCTAATCCTGAAAGCTTCAAGGGCCAAATCACGGTCGTCTTGGTCCAGCTTTTCCATTGCCATTGCAGGACGTCTGCTTACACGCGATGGTCGAGAGTCTAGAGTTTCTTTATGTTCAAATAGGAGTATTCCAAATGAAATCCATGCATCTACGCTTTCGTCCAACCACAGAGACATTGCGACTGCTTCTTTTGCATATTCAACGCATTTTATTGAATCCCACTTCTTCAACTTGTTGCTTAATTCAAGTCACAGGTTGGCATCATCTGAGTGTGCTCGGATAGCCCATCTGAAGATCCAACCTGCCTCCTCTTTATTATATTTCAATAGGGATGATCCGACTTCTAGTAAGCGCTCCAAGTTCAGAGGGTCCCTATCACAGACGTTTCTATACAGTTCAGTTGCTAGATCATAAGCCTTCAAATCTAGGAGGGCATCGGCCATGTCCTGCAATTCATCCAGATCAGGAATGTCTTCTTTCTTGTGTACTACCATGGCATATGCATCAATTGCAGGTTTCTTATGATAAAGAAAATGATGAATTTGGCCAATATATGACCATGCGGTTAATGCCCGTTCTCCATGAGATGTAGCCTTACTGAAACATATCAGAGCTTCATTGAGATCTCTATCTCTCTGAATATCATTATTTGATTTTAGTCCAACTGCTCTTGTTCTAAGAGCACTACCAAGCTCAAACCACGCATCAATGTTGCTAGGATCAAGTTCACAGGCAAGTCTGAATTCAGATATGGCCCTTGCAATGCAAAGGGGGTCTTTCGAAAACTCCAGACCAGCTCGGTAAATCTCGTCGGGACTTCTGCTTTCATCTACTTTCATTTTGATGAAATCTCCATGCCAGTGTTTTCTTGACTAGGAATTGAAATCAATGCAGTTATTACAAGCCTTAATCAGGCTAAAGGATACGATTCCGTATAAATAATGGCTGTCTTGGCTGACATACTATGCAGCTGCATCTATCTCACCCACGCCAATCTCATACTCTACATAGTCCATGAAATGCTTTGTCCGTTATATCCTCAGATTTTAGATGTTCGAACCGTAGTGTTCTTCCTTCTCCCAAAGGGCAATCAAATGACACCGTGTTCGCGAGTGGAGAGAATAACTCAGTCAATTCACTCGGTTCCCCAGAGTAAAGCTTTGAAATTCGTCTAGGTACAGGAAAACTACGGGGGCGTATTTCCGATGAACACTACAAAGGCAATTTCAAGTGCCAAGGAATTTGTGGACACTCTGATATGCTTCTCAGAAGAGAATGTCCTAGTTGACATTTTTCTCAGGTCGTACTCGTTAGATTCGGAGTTGCCAAAGGACTTGCACGAAAAGACTAGATGTGTCAGAATAATTCAGGTTCTCCAGGACTGCCTAGCAGTGGGTCCTAAGAAGCCCCTTGTTACTGCCATCATCCCTTTCGAAGAGATTTCCGCTGTTGGAATCTCATCCGAGGCGCATCGTGAAGATGAGGAGGAGATTGATCGGATGATTGAGCAGGAATGTCCCGGATGGGAACGAGATTTCGCTGTGAAGCTTGAATTGAAAGGAGGAGAGTGGATGAAGAGTCAGCAGTCAGGAAGCGTGCAGATTCTAGATGCTTCAAATTTCAGAGAGCATGTCACAAGAGAAAAACATGCAGTGGTAGATATCTACGCAAAATGGTGCCAGCCCTGTAAGGAAGTTAGTGCAATCTTGGATGAATTGGCACAGAGCTTCGGAAACCGTGCTCTCATTGCCAAGATAGACGGAGATGAGAACGATGAGTTGGCTGAGGCACTCGACATCACTGCATATCCAACAGTACTTCTTATTGAAGACGGACAAGTCAAGAAGAAGATTGAGGGTGCAAGGAGTCCAGAGTTCTATACCAAGGAGATAGAGATCCTGCTTGGTCTTCGGCAGAGAGAAAAGAAGATGAACAAGACTGCAAACGGGAGAGTGAATGTCCTCTCATCAGAAACCATTGTTGAATATGTCGACGATTCAATGGCCTCTGTGATTATGTTCTACAAGAAGGGTGACTATGATAGCCAATTGCAATCCAGGGCTATGCATGAATTGGCTCCGAAGTACAGAAATCGGGTGCTATTTGCGAAAGCAGAAACAAGTACGGAGAGGGAGATTGCTAGGCTCTTCGAGGTTAAGAGGACTCCTGAGCTATGCTTTGTCATAGATGGTGAGGTGCTTGGCTATGCTGATGACCGAATGACAAAAGCAGAGCTCCGTGATGCTATTGAAGATCTACTTTCTGAATATCAGCAGTAAGTCTATCCCCGCCCACAAGCTAGGTTCCTCTTGAGGAATTTCATATAGTTGGACTATGAAGATTGGCTCATAGATTACTACTATGAGAAAAAAATTGTGCGAATGTATCTACTTCTCTGATTCATAGAGATGAAGATACGTGGGAACCGGTGAAATCCTCAATTGACGATGAATACGTTTCATTGCGGCTGCAGTTCTTAGTGGGTTGCCGCTCGCTCCAAGAGTGATATTGGGATCGGCCAGTCTCTTGACACGTTTATATAGAGGTACAAATTGAGCGTCTTTCCTTGTTTGCTCTAAATCACTAGCACATTGTATGACTAGATTGTGGAAAAGCGTTAGAGCTTTCAAAAAGACTCCTTTCGATGGAAAGAGGGAGTGCTCTCGATAACCTTTCGGAGCACTATCGAAATGGCTCCAAACACGCTCATTGAATTCCTCGTTTGATAGCGCTATCGTACTCTGCAGCCATTTGTCCTTTCTGAACAGAGCCAGCAGACGCTCTCGCTCATATGCAGTGGCTAGCGCTTCAGATAAAGGTGCAGCACCATGTTCTGGACGACGCTCTTCGATTAGGAAGGTGTCATCATCACGATTCCGAAGAAAGTGATGGTATTGTCCTCGTGTATGCCCCTCAAGAAATCCACATGAGTCTACTATTATGTTTGAGATGAAATGAAATCTCTCATGAGCTAGAGTTGATTCTAGTGCTAGAAATACAGTATCATTCTGAATCGATTTTGGAGGAGTTTCTGGATTGCTACCGAAGAATCCGTATTTGTTCTTGGCCATCAGATGCCATAGTCTAATAGAGTAGGCTGCAAGCCCTGACTGCAATATGTGAATTCCCCAGTTTCTGTTCTTGAATATGTACGACTCATACCAAGCAGGCGGTGAAGTGCTTGCCCAATCTGAAGAAATGCAGTGGATTTCATGACCCGTCTTGCCAAATGCCAGATTTCCAGTGTGACTAATCCACCTCGGCGGTTTCTTTTCTCTATCCAATTCACTATCGATGAGGTAGCTCCAGTCCTTCAGTTTCAGCTTCAAGACTCTCGTATCAAACTCAAACGGCATCCTTTGAAGTACTTCTTCATCTAAAGGGAGAGAACTACTTGATTTAATACACCCCTTAAGACGCCATTCCTTTAGATATGCATCCCAGTATTTCATTGACTCTCTACTGATTGTCTGCATAATCGCATCAAGCCTCGCCAAACCAATGAACGAATCAGAACCCTTTCCACCTATGCCCGCATTTTTCGCATTTGAACACGGTAGTAATGATTGAGT
>CAYPUO010000166.1:0-6509 GCA_964413775.1 uncultured archaeon | reverse complement strand
GGGTGTTTGTTATCGTTCCTTTGTTAATCGGGTTCTTTCTTGATAGTTACCCCTTCCTTGAGGTTCTGGCACTTGCTAGTCCAGTGGGAGTAGTCAGAATAGTTCTATTGGTAGTTTTATACATCATCATCTTGTATCCCTCCTCATCTGCTCTCCAGGAGTACAAGTTCCGAGATTGGGAACTCATTCTCAGTTGTGATGTAGATACAAAACAGATTCTCGTGGGAAAACTAGTGGGCAAACTACCATTCTTCTGTCTGCTTCTCTTTGCTCTGCTTCCGTTCCTGCTTTCGTTCTTGAGTGCTGCATATCAGATACCACTGGCAGGTCAGTTACTAATCTATGCAGAGATTGCAGCCTTCTGCATATGCACATATGTTCTCTCAGTTGTTGTCTGGTCAGGGATTCAGGCCAGACTTAACCAGTCAATACGAGGCGAGCTTTATGCTAAGGCCATATCGTGGGTGATGATTATCCCTGGTGCTCTTGTTTATGTGATAATGACATCCTTGGAACAGCTGACAGGATTAGTGCAGAATGGGCTCTTGCTCATACTCCCGTCAACATGGTCTGGTGATCTTGCAGCTTGGATCATCCTCCAAGGCAATGCACCGGTATCCCCCTCTACTCTCCCGCTAAGTCCTGAGATTCTGACGGTTCTCTTAGGGTGCTATGGACTTGCCGTATTATTCATCGGTTTCTTCTCTGCAGACAGAGTATTCACCATTGCACTGGGCGCTAGGTCGGAGCATCATAAGACAATAGGACCTGAAAACATCTTTCTGAGAGGTATTAGAAAAGTCTGGCCTGGATATTGGGGCTCTCTGGTCGCAACCAGTTTTAAGCAGATATATAGAAAGCCCGAGAACATTGGAAAGACTGCATATGTCATTGTCGGCTCCATTGCGCCAGTGATAGCCTTGCAAGCTGTAACAAGCATAGCTCCCACCCCGCCGCCGCCTTTTTTTACTATCATGGCCGCTTTCCTTATAATGATCATGATTTTCCCAGTGGCGGGAGCGACCATGTTTGGGGGAATCGGATTCTTCGAGAATATGCATCAGCTCTGGATAATTCAGAGTGCTCCTGAAGGAGTTTCATTATTCACGAAAGCTCGACTAGCTGTTTATGCAATATCAATAGCTTTCATTTCTCTTGTCCCCGCTATTGGAATCGGAATGATTTATCTATCCCAACCCATAGTCGGAGTTACAATCTATGGCTGTACTTTTGCTTTGCTCATGAGCAGCGCCCTTCAAGGGATGGGTATTGCCTCCATCAACCCTTCGTATGAAGATGGAAAATCCCCCGGGTCAAACATCTTGGCTGTATTTATCCTCGGATGGGGCTTGCCATTCGTCCTCTTATATGAGGCAACTGAGGTCGTTACTCCCATCATTAACACTTATCGCACTCGTGTCGTTGCCTTACTGTTAGGTATCGTGATTTCAGTCATCCTTCCTTTGATTTCGATAGGCTTGCTCCTGTTCTATGTTGGCATGAAGAACCTGATGAGAACGAGCAAGTAAGGACGGAGCAAAGCTCTTCACTCCAATCCTTTCTTCACAATGTGATTCCGATCCCGCTCCAGAATATCTAATGTGGTTGTCCTAGTCCAGAGGTCTTCTAGCCCGCTCAAATAGAACAGCAACCACACATTGAAGCACACTCCACAATTCTTTTAACCGTTCGGCATCGAACTCCGATGCACGCATTGGGCCGGTAGTTTAGACTGGTAGGTCCGTTCATTCGTGTGCGAGCAAAGTGTAATTGCTCTTGCTATACATCTCTGGTGTAAAAGCTTATAGTATAGTTCCGAACACTAAAAGAAACATCGCGGCAGCGATGAGGGAATTAAATGAGGAATTCACTGATACTAGCTTTCTTATGTAAAAGTGTCCTTTTTATGACACCTGTACAATCCATGGCTTGTGACCTCTCCACACTCCAAACAGTTGGAGAATCACAGACATCTGAGAGTCCCTTCATGAAGATACTCTTCACTTTCATTAGCGGAGCTAATCAGTCTTGTTTTCTTATAATAAGCAAGTTAAGGATTATAGTACTTATGAAGACTGGTGGACCAAAATAGGGTAGCAAAAGATTAAATGGTGAAAGACACATCCATGCTAATGCAGCAATGCTGCCGAAAAGAGTAAGCATTGAGGAAAGAACCAAACTCGTTTGCAATTTCTCATTATAAGAAGCTGTTGAATACCGATTTATGGTTGCTGAAAAACCTCCTCCGCTTATAGCACCAATCAACATAAGAATGCCCAGTACCACGATTAATGAAACTGTCATAGGGGAGCTTTGTTTTTCAATAATATGAGATTTTCTTTTGTAGTATTCAGTTTTTAGTTTTATCTGAATGTGACTGAATCTTGTGTGAAGAACTCTCAACTCCCCGCAGACAAATCCTTACATATCCGTCATGTCAACCATCTAGCCAAAAGCATGATTTCGGACTCATCGGGGGATCAAATAAGATACAAGAAAAACGTGACTCGGATAAAGGACGATATCGCTCACCTTGCGCGAGATGTCTTGAATCTGAAGAATAGCGATTTAGAGAAAATTGTAACGAAAGTATGTGAATACAACGGCAAAGGAGCAATCCATGAGCCGAAGTTTCTCAGCGGCCATGAGCTCAAAGTCCTTCGAGCCAAACTTGGAGCGATAGTCAACAGTGATTGCTGGTTGGGGCACACTGGTCAAATGATTTACTACGAGGGCAACAAGGATCGGATAAAGATAGTCATGGATCAATTTAGACAGCTTGGGAACATGAACCTAAGAATGGAACCGCGGACCGACAATAGCAGCTACAGAATCCACGTCCCATGGTCCATAGGTAAGACTTTCATCCGGTGGGGATTTACCGCCGATGATAAATCAGTTCACAATGAGCGCTTGGTAAAGAGCATAAGAGATGGGCCGCGCGAAGTATGGAAAGCGTATCTACGTGAGCTCATACCTGAGGATGGGTCCTTCAATGAGTACAGCGGGTTCCAGTGGAGCCGGTCAATTGTCCTGAGTCCAGGAACAAAAGATGCCAAGTATGGACTAGAACCTCAACTATCAGAGAGGCATATCGCCGTTATCTATGATTATGGACGAACATATGAGAAAAAGAACTATCGACATCTGCAGATTGACCAGGACTTAAGATGGCAAACCGCTATTGACTCAGAAACATCTAGAGAAATTGAATCTATCATTGCAACGAATAGGAGCAGACTGTTGGATGATGAAGCGGATATTGCGAGGAAACTGGGAATAGAAATGCGCGTGTACCCCGAATGCATCACACTCTATGAGGATACAGGTCGCGTATCAATAAAGTGGGTGGCAACCACACAGGGTGTTGAGAATGCAACCAAATGGTATCTACTAGCTCCTCCTAACGATGTGAGGAAGAAGCGGATAGTGAGCAAGTGGATGGCGAAAAGACCCAATGATGTCGAGCGAGTGAAGAAGCAACTTGAGCAAGGAGGGTTATTGTAAGAAGGAAGAATGGTGGACCGGCCGAGATTCGAACTCGGGACCTCTTCCAGTTTGGAAGCCAGGTTACTCCTTGGCAGATGCCAAGGAAGCGATCTTTGCCTATCCCGCACACGAATGAACGGGATAACCGGGCTGATCTACCGGCCCGACGCGTGATTCGCAGTTCAAGCTGGAATGGTTAAAAGAATTGTGGAGTAACTGCGTTGATGAGCATGAACTGCATCGGCATACCAATACAACAAGCTCAGATATTCTGAGTAGAAACTATATTTAGCTTCACTCCTATGAATCTCAGATATAATGCAGTAACGAATACAAAGGGGGCTCAAGCTAATGTCAATTCAAAGTGTCGTGGGGTCTGAGGGGCACGGAGCGTTTTATACTCTAATCGGTCTATCATTAGCTGTGCTTCTCTACCCTTTTTACCAAGAATTATCCTTCATTACTGAAACCGGGCTATCTGGACCATTCGATTCAGCTATTCTAATTCTAGGTGCAACTGGAGTCATTACAGGAATATTCTATACGATTTCTGTAGACCAGTTCATTGACAGAATAGTAGAGTATAAGGTTCGTCACCAACCTCGTAGTGGAAAACTGCATTATCTGGCAACAAGAAAAATCAACAATGAGTTGATTATGTACATTTCGGGAGTCGACTTTCTTTCTTCAACATGGCGCACCCCCTCATGGATTTCCATAGAAGATTCATGTGATTCTGCTGTACAAGATGCGATCAAGGACCACAGCATCCAAAAAGAATTATGGTCCCTTAAGAACAAGTCAGTTGTTGGATTCGTGTTCTTGGTATGGGGATTCGCATTTATCGATGAGGATTCACGTCTGTTTCTACTATCTGTTGTTGCCATTATTACTGGAATGGTATTCCTTCTTGTCCCATGGATGTTTCATTCGTCTACCAGTCTTCCAACAATTATCCGTCAAGTTGCCGTAATCCAATATGCCGAAGATGCCATTTCGAATTGGAGACCCTTAGGTGACGAATCTATTCGTAAGTCAGTTATGAAGCGGTTAGCAGAAGATACTACAAGGGCTCAAAAACTGATTACCAATCAACAATGGGATCGGGTGAATAGATTCTATTCGTGGTTGACAAATTTGCTTGAAAAATACAATAGAGTCGGATATGTAACTGAAGAAAGAATCTTGGAGATTTGGGCCAGAGCAATGATTGACATTGAGTCTGCGAAATCGAGGAAAAAACCAGTCGGAGAGTTAGTGACAAAGTATCTCAGTGCCTTGGATGTATTTACAAAATGCGGTGAGAACAAACTTCCTGAATGGGCTAAAAAACTTGAAGACTCTGATTTGTCAAATCTTGCTAAGTTCCTTGAAAGGCCTAATTCATGGAATAGAGTTGATGCTTACTATGGTGATTTTCATCATGTGATATTTGATGTATTTGAAGAATTAAGTGACAAAAAGAAGAAGGTGGCTTGGACAAATGCGCTTGTTCATCCAAGCATTGGACTGGCGCAGGAAAATCTGAAAACTCTTTTCCATTTCGCCTGTACATATGAAGGTTCAGACATCAGTCTTCGTGCTTACGATCTCTTTGTAACTGGTGGCAGCAAGTTTCTCCCATATGAGGAGGTGACAATTACCTTCGTTGACAAATTGGTGAGTTTAACCAATCCCGCATTGGAAGACTACGATGTCAATCTCAGTCGAACAATCTTTGGGGTGCTGCTTCTTATAGCAAAGAAATCTAACGTAAAGAAAGAAGTCAGAGAACGTATAATTTGTCATGTTGAAAAGAACTCTCAAATGAAAGATTGGTTTGAGAAGAATATTGGTATCAACTGGAAAGACAAACTAAAGGCATTGGGATAGGCGAATCACTCCCGGCCAACTATTATTTTCCTCCGAAGTTCAGTTCTTTTCTTATTCTTTCTTGTTTCTAGCGATAGGTTTAGTTCTCAAATCAGTCAATGACTACTGAGCACAAGTTTCGCTTTATCTTTACTTCTTCGAGAATCGGTGAAAGATGACTCCCCTGACACGAGATGGATTAATATACCGAAATCAATTGCATTTCTATATTAGGGGTAAGTTTCGATGAAATACAGCAGACTAGATTCTTTTGTACAACGCACGTTCATACCAGACTTGTTTCCTCTGGCTAGTATCAACATCACGACAATTTCATTTGACTTAGGAAATACTTCTGACGGATGGACTGAAAATGATAGGCGTGCTGAGAAGACACTTGTGCGTAGGAGTGCCCAACTGATATCAGATATATTGGGGATTCCTGAATCTCTCTTCTTTGACAATGGCTTCTATAGAGCGAAAGTAGGCTTGTGGAGCCACGAAAAAAGGCAGAATACAGACTGGCATAATTACGAGGAACAAACGGATGGGGATCTCATAAGCGATCTATTGAGAATTCAGCTGAGTAGAAACCATACCTGGAATTCGCAAATTGCTTCAAGGATGGAATACAATCTACCAAGAAAACTGGGGGAAAAACATCTTGGACTAAGAACCCGAAACGCATTGCTCATCTCTGAGCTTTCCCTTGGGTTTGGATGCGATGATTTGGAAACAATTGACGCATTCATGAATCAGGAAGTACCTTATGCGCTATCCCCTGAAGTTCAATCTGATACAATAAAGGATTTGCTAGAACGGGCAAAATCAATTATGGTTGCGCCGCTTCTCGCAGGAGCCTTACAAGCCTCTTCACTGATTAATTCTGGCGAGTATGTCGCTGCATTAGCATGTACGCTTGTGGCATCGACAATAACGATTATCTTCATTAGTACAATCTCGATTGCAGACTATATCCGGAATTATCTTGCGAAGAAATCCAAAAGGAGCTAGTGCGATTTAAGCTGTTTCGCAGGAGCATCTGACACGCATTCTGCGGTCCTCCAAAATGGAGGAGGTCCTGGGTTCAAATCCCAGCCGGTCCACCATTCTCTATATTTCTTGTATGTCCTTTTGGAACTCAGATAGCACGACGCTAGTCATGGTCC
>CAYPUO010000165.1:0-6534 GCA_964413775.1 uncultured archaeon | reverse complement strand
CAGCTATCGTCGTTGCCTGGAAGACCATGTTTTTCATATCGCCAACAACGGGACGACTAAGATGAATGCTCTCGGTTATCTTCCGTACAGCAATTGATTCGCCTGTCAAAGGAGACTCGTCCACCGAGAGGCCCACTGCATAAGTAATGCGTCCATCTGCAGGAACCAAGTCACCAGGCTCTAGACCTACGATATCACCGGGAACAATGTCCTTAGAATCAATATCCTTCCAAAGGCCATCCCGTATGACACGCGCCTTTGGAGCTGCCATTTGCTTGAGCGCCTCTAGTGCCTTCTCAGACTTATATTCTTGAATGAAACCGAACACCGCGTTGAAGATGACAATCGCGGTTATGACAATCGCATCGACCACCCCGCTCTCGTCATGAGAACTGGGCATGTAGGAAGTAACCAGAGAGATGACTATGGCAATAAGAAGAATGACTACCATTGGATCGGTGAATTGGCTCAGAAACATCTTGAGCGCATTTAAGCCTCCGGTCTCAATCAGCTCATTAGGCCCATAGACCTCCAACCGGTGTTGGGCTTCAAATGATGAAAGACCGCTCTCAGAAGTCTTGAGCTTATGTTGTACATAGTCAACATCATTAGAATACCAGAGATCATCAACCATTTTGTCTTCTCCAAGCGAAGAACAAAGATTCGATGTTGTTCCAGTGAGCGGCGAAGTAAAATAAGAAAAATCTATCGGCTCGCACCGCTACTGTTTCGAAAGAAATAAGAGAATAGCTCAAGCGCCTATGACATGACGAATCGTGAGGGATTCATATGTCAGAGAAGGCGAAGTACAGTTTCAAGTGTCTGGGCCAAGAATGTGATACTCAGGCTTGCCATACTAGAGAACAGGTACGAGTGACCCTTGGAGACCTAGCAAGGTGGACGATTTCGGGACAACTAGAGCACATCGTCAATAGAATCGCAGTCTTTCCGGACAAAGATGACCCGGAAACCCTAGCGATGGTGGCATTTCCAAAACCAATGAAATCGGATCCGAAGAAGACAGCCTGCGTATTCTATGATGAGGAGAACAAAAGCTGTGGAATTGCCTACTCGAAACCTATTTCATGCAAGACATATCCACTTGAGTATGATGGCGAAAAATACTACATAAGTGATAAGGACTGTAAGGGAATAGGAAAAGGAGAGGTTACCAAGGAATCCCTTAAGGAAGCAAAAGACCTGGCCGAACAGGACTACAATGAGAGGATGTTCACAAAACATGTACTTCCCGGATTCTATTCAGTTGTAATGAACACAGTATCCATTCAGAATCAGGTTGCATTGAGTAGTCTCTCCGAGGAGGACAGAAGGAAGCTTCAGGAATTGGTGTCAAAGGCTGCGCCGAAGGAACCTGCTCCCGATAGACCTCAGACTGATAGCGCTGAGGTAGAATCTGATGAGAAGGCCAGTGACGCAGACTAGTCATGAGAAGGCCTATTTTTCAATCACGAATAGGTCTCTGGGCATGAAGGTCAATACATCCAGACCATCCTGAGTTATGGCCACTAAGTCCTCAATGCGTATCCCAAACTTACCTTCAGTGTAGATTCCGGGCTCAATGCTGTGAGTCATACCAGCTTCCAATTGCATGGCGTTGCCTCGGACGATGTAGGGAGGCTCGTGCACCTCAAGACCAATACCATGCCCAAGTCTATGAGTGAATTTGTCCCCGTATCCCGCCTCCTCGATTACTCTTCTGGCAACACCATCAGCCGTTTCACAGGCCATGCCCGGCTTAATCCTATCAATTGCCGATTCAAGTGCCCGCAGCACAATAGAGTAGACCTTCTCTTGCTCGTCGTTTGCGCCACCGACAACCCCAACTCTTGTCATATCGGTATTGTAGCCGCCTATAGAACAACCACAGTCCATCAGAACCATATCTCCGGAACGAAGCTTCCTACTGCCCGGCTCTGCATGTGGGAGAGCGGTTTTCTCTCCAAACTGCACAACGGTGAAAGTCTGCGAACCACCCAGTTTGGCAATCTCGCTGTGAATCACCTGCACAAGCTCCAATTCAGTGACTCCAACATATGCACTCGCAAATGCCTTTGTCACTTCCTCATCTATTATATGTCCGGCCTGCTTCATCAGCGCGATTTCTTCGTTACCCTTAACCAACCGCATGCTATCCATGTAGGGCGATAATGACTCTACTTTCCTAAAGCCCCCCACAGCTCTTTCGATGCTCCAATAGACTCCAACGGGCATCTTGGTATCAAACAACGCAAAGTAGCCATCCTTCCGTTCATCAAAGTGTGTGGCTAAGGCTCTGTACGGATCTTCATCCTCGGCCCATGGAATGAAATGTTTTATCCAAGTATTGTTCTTGTGGTCTGATACTTCAAAAGCTGGTGCGATGATTGCTGGTTCACCATCAGGGGTGATAATGAGGGCTACAAGCCTCTCCTGCATCTGATATGCAGAGCCTGTGAGATACTGATAACCTGGAGAAGGTGTTAATACAGCGAAATCAGCGCCGATGCTCTGAAGCACTTGTCTGATTCTATTAAGCCGCTTTTGGTAAATACTCTCATTAAGCATATGGCACAGCTCTCGCTGGCATGAATATGATAACCATCTCCAGATAATTCCTGTGGTCAAGTCAACAATAACTGCACAAACAGGAATTAAGAGGATACGAATCTAATATCTGCACGAAACTGAGAGGGCTGCTCCAACTCCCGAAACAAGATGCAGATAAGATTCAGCGCATTGAACAAACAGACTTAAGGAGAGCAAAGAATCAGAGTAATGTCACGCAATGAGAGGTTGGACTGCTTGAAGAAGGCGCAGAGCTTCGAGGAAGGCTGGAAAGTGGAGATTAGAAGAGGCCTTCTCCAGTATGCAGTCCTTGCTGTGGTCCGGAAGCATGAAAACGGAATCCACGGATATGGCATTGCAAGAGAGCTTTCGCTTAAGACCGATGGGCTCCTTGAAGTGAAAGAAGGTACTTTGTATCCAATCCTGCACAGGCTAAGAAAGGAACGTCTACTCAACTACCGAAAGGAAAGATCTGACGCAGGTCCCGAGAGAAAGGTGTATGTACTTACAGGTGAGGGTGACCGTGTCTATCGAGAACTCTCATTCATTCTAGGTGAGATTCTAGAGAAGTTGGAGGGCCTAAGGGAATGACAGAGGATGATGTGAACAAGGAAATTGACAACTACTTAGCAAAGGTCAATAGAGTCCTGCCGGATTCTTTTGAAACAGAAGATCTAATTGAGGAAATTCGTACGCACATACTTGAATCCCTTCAAGACAAGAAAGAGCAACAACCACATACAGACAGACTCTCTTTGGTTCGCGAAGTGCTGAATGCACTAGGAGACCCTGAGGAGATAGCTGTCGAATGGGGGAAGGCACAAGAAACAGGTGACGAAGAGGAAAACAGGCGTTCAAAGCTCTATCGCACCATTGCAAGGCAGACGATTGCTATTCTGGTTGTGATTGCAGCAGCATACTTTGTATCTGTTCTACCGAACACAATTGTGGACTTCTGGACAGCATTCATTATTCTGATGGTCTTTGTCATTGCGGAGTATTTCCTGAGGACATGGCAGAAAGGCGAGGTGTCAAGAATTGAGGCTGATGCCGATAAGAAACGCTAAAGTCCCAGTGTGTCATAGCAGGAACCATGCAGATTAGTACAGTCTATTTCGATGAGGTATCACAGGAACATACCTCAACCGTCTTGGAAATCGTGAAGGATTTCATGAGCGAGAATCCTAATGTAGAACAAGTCGTGGTTGCAACAACAGAAGGGACAACAGGAGTCTTGTTCGCAGAATACTTTGGAACTCGGACAGTGGTTGTGTCTCATCACACAGGATTCGCAGCTCCAAACGTCAACGAACTTGATGAGGAGAAGCGATCTAAGATTACCGCCAGTGGTGCAAGTCTGCTAACGACAACTCATGCATTCGCGGGAGTTTCACGAGGAATCAGAAAGGCACTCAGTACATACACACCGACCGAAATGCTAGCATATGCATACCGCACATTTGGACAAGGCACGAAAGTGTGTGCAGAAATAGCAATGATGGCTGCAGATGCAGGACTTGTACAGATTAACCGTGATGTCGTCTGTGTTGGAGGGACAGGAAGAGGAGCAGACACAGCATGGCTGGTTCAGCCTACCAATACAAGTGCATTCACCAAGTTGAAAATGAGGGCATGCTTATGTAAGCCCCTTGCGTTCTAGAGGTCGACTTCGCCCATTTGCTCCAAGAAGTGCTTCTGATCCTTGGTAGGCTTATCAGGGACATGAATTTCTACACGGACAAGCTGGTCACCTTCGCGCTTGTCGTTGGTATGAACGCCTTTGCCTTTCATTCGTAAGACAGCACCACCTTTCGTGCCACGCTTCACTTTGAGCACGCTCGCCCCCCACATCGTTGGAACTTCAATCTCTCCCCCTAGGACAGCAACCGAATATGGTATGTCCGTCTCCATGTAGACATGAAGCCCTCTCCGAATGAATGTCTTGTGAGGCTCAACAGAAAACTGAATAATAAGGTCGCCTGAAGGCCCTCCCCGTGGACCTGCATTCCCTCCCCCGCGTATACGTTGCATCATGCCATCCTCTATTCCAGGAGGAAGTGGAAATTTCATTTCAGTCCGAGTTGTTTCCACTCCATGTCCTTTGCAGTTCTTGCAGGGAGTTGCAATCGTCTGGCCCAGTCCCCTGCATGTTGGACAGGTCTGAGCTATCTGCATGAAGCCGCCCATAGAACGTAAGACTTGACCTCTCCCTCCACAGGTCGAACATCGGACAGGAGAAGTGCCGGGCTCGGCACCTGAGCCATTGCACGAGCTGCACCTAACCTTCCTCTTGATTGCTACTTCCTTTTCAACTCCGAAGAAGGCCTCCTCGAATGTCAGAGGAATTGTGAGCCTAAGGGTTTCTCCTTGAGGAGGACCCCTAGAAGAATACTGGCTGCTCATCCCACCCCCAAATCCAAACTGCTGGAAGATTTGGTCGAAAATAGAACCAAATCCATCCATGTTTATCCCTTGGAAGTCAGCAGTCCCATACCTGTCATAGTTTGACCTCTTCTCAGGGTCTCCGAGTACCTCGTAGGCCTCATTCACCTTCTTGAGCCGCTCTTCAGCAGACTTGTCGTTTGGATTACGGTCCGGATGAAGTTCCCTGGCTAGCCGTCTATATGCCTTCTTAATCTCTTCTTGGGACGCACTACGGTTAATACCGAGTATGTCATAGTAGTCGTCGCTAGCCAAGGAGCATCACCGATTACTTGTCGTCTAGGTCTTCGAAGTCCACATCAACGACATCTTCATCGGATTCGTCCTTCTTAGATTCTCCACCTGTGGAAGAGGCCTTTGATGGATCAAATCCCATCTTTGAAGGATCAAAGCCTGCCTGAGATGGGTCAAAGCCTGCACCAGCTCCCTGCGCTCCATAGACCTTTTCTGAAATCTTATGCAGCACCTTCTCAAGATCATCTCGACCGGACTTCATCTTCTCATAATCGTTGGCCTTGATAGCAGCATTCAGCGACTCTATCTTGGATTCAGCCTCCTTTTTGAGGTCGGCTGGCACTTTGTCAGCCAAATCCTTGAGGACCTTTTCGGTCTGGAAGACCACGTTCTCGGCGTTAACCATGACTTCAACCTGCTCTTTGCGCTTTCGGTCTTCCTCAGCATATTTTGCTGCATCCTTCACCATGTCATCTACTTGCTGAGATGAGAGATTCGTGGAAGCAGTAATAGTAATCGACTGTTTCTTACCTGTAGCCTTGTCTTCCGCACTAACGTTCACAATCCCATTTGCATCGATATCGAACGTAACCTCGATTTGGGGTATTCCTCTGGGAGCAGGGGGAATTCCGTCCAGACGAAACCTGCCAAGAGTCATATTCTGGTCGGCCATGGGGCGTTCGCCCTGCACAACATGGATATCAACCGCAGTCTGGTTGTTATCAGCAGTGGTGAAAGTCTTGCTTTTTCGGGTAGGAACCGTAGTGTTTCGTTCGATTAATGGGGTCGCAACACCATGCAGAGTTTCTATACTTAGTGTAAGCGGAGTCACATCAAGCAAAAGAATGTCCGTCCTCTCACCAGAGAGCACACCTGCCTGAGCAGCTGCACCCAATGCTACACATTCGTCCGGATTTATGCTCTTATCGCCTTCCCTGCCGAACATGGCCCGGACAACTTGCTGTATCATCGGCATCCGAGTTGCACCTCCAACTAGGAGAATCTTCTGAATCTGTTCCGGTTCAAGCTTTGAATCAGAGAGAGCTTGGCGAACAGGTCCAACAACTGCTTGGACCAAGTCTTCGCTCATTTTCTCCAACTGAGATCGTGTAAGGTCCAAGTTGATGTGCTTTGGACCGCTCTGGTCTGCAGTAATATAGGGAAGATTGATGTTTGTCTGCATGACTGAAGAGAGCTCGATTTTGGCTTGCTCAGCTGCGTCTCGGATTCGTTGCATCGCAGACAGGTCATTGGTTATGTCCATGCCAGTCTGTTTCTTGAACTCATCCACAA
>CAYPUO010000164.1:0-6544 GCA_964413775.1 uncultured archaeon | reverse complement strand
TCATATAACAGTACGTTGCTCCGGAGCTTAGGATCTGAGTCGGCTTGACCCAGTTGGAAATACGCTTTTGCAAAGGTCTTCTCCATCGATATCTGGTTCCTCCGTGCGCCTGAGACCAGACCCGCTTCTTTTCCAAAGTGGGGTACAATGGTCTTGAATGCGGTATCGTATTCACCAGTAGCCCATGGTACTTGAAGTCGGTTATGTTCATGCAGAGCGACCCATTGGAGGATCATCCTATCAGTGTCCGGCACGCGCTCTCCTTTTGAGCCAAAGCTCCCATCGAACAGCTTTAGGTGGTTCAAGACAGGGAGTACCTGCCGTTTCAGGTCTCTTGCAGAGGTGTCCTTGGCCACGCCGGCCATTAGTGTTGGGTTCTCCCAGCAGTTCTCCATTGTCATGTAGAGCGACATGAGCGATAGGAATGACAGGTCATTCGTCGTCAGCCAGCGTGAATCCACCATGAAGCGCTCATCATAGGAAACAGTGGGGTCTTCAGAGAACATCCTTGAACAGGTCTCTTCGACCAGTGTTGCTGTACGTTCCCTGATATCATGAAACTCCTCCTTGATCGAAAATCCACCGGTCCCTTTGGATAGGAAGGCATTGATTACGCCCCTGTCCTCTGAGGCCTTTTCCAACTCCTTCTCAAGTCTAGACACAAGACCGTCATTCTCGAGAGCTAATCTCTGCTGCAGTTCTGACAGGGTCAATGTGAAGTCCTCAGTCCGGAGCATCTCCATCACTGCTCTCTGGAGGAGGTACTCGCCTCTGGGAGCAGGGACTCCTGCAGACAGATTACCGAAGAGTCTACGCGCATTGACCCACTCTGTCGGTGAATACGGTGTCCCGTTGACATCTGCTCCTATCAGACCGCACTCTTTTGTCAGACGAATTCTAGCAGGGGATGTTTCCGCATATGACGAAGCTACTTCAGCTGAACATATGCGGTCCATGAGTAGGACATCCACTGGATTTGGTTTCTTGGTGAGAAGATAGGCAAGGTAGAATTCTGACAGGGTCATCAAGTATTCAGCAAAGGAGGAATTGTCGATAATCCAAGAGTCATCAAAGGTGATTGTGGGATCAGTCTTCCCTTCCTCATCTCGCATCAACAGCGCTTGATCAATCAGTGGGACTTCATTCACGTAGACTGGAAGGACACTGGACACATCCAACCCACATTCGAGGTATTTCTCGTCATACTTCACCTTGACGGCATCGGCGTCATCAATGGCTATCTCTCCGCAAGCTGAGTATGCGCCTGCAAAGAAGATGATCAGGTCATAGACTGGTTGTTTGTGTAGCGTACCATCAATCCCAGCAAACCTCAGAGCACGCTTGTTGAAGAACGAGTCAACAAGGCTGAGTTCAATCCCGTTTGTCGGGTAGGTATGAATAAGCTTGTGTAGGAATGCCTCATAGGCTCCCTTGAGCACATCGAACTTGCCTCGATAGGTGGATACCTGTTTCTGGGCTCCGCTTCGTAATAATTCTCCTGTTTCTCTTAGTCTGCGACTAGTACGAGAACCTTCGGAATCCATTACATAGCCTCCGCCACTCACCTACTGTGTGCTCTTTGACACGATATTAGGATTTCTTGTTTGCACTGACTGATTCTAGTTCTTTGTATGATTACAGCCAATACAGCCTGTCCCCCTGTAGCTCTCAAGGTTTCACGCCATTCAGAGCCAGCCCTGCAATCTTATTGCTGTAGTGAACTGCTACTGGTAGTCGAGGTGGGTTCCCGAGGCCGTAGTGGAGCAATGTCAGCGACAACACTGAATGAAGAGATTCTCTATGTCGCCTAAGTGGCATAGTCCACATAGTTCTTTGTAAAGGGAATAAGCTTGGCCTCAATCCTCATCTTTTTCCATTTTCGTCTGCGTCCTAGGTTTTCTTTCGGCAGTCTATCATATCGTGAGCCTGCGCAGTAATTCTCTTACGCGTGCTTCTATGAGACAGCTTTCAGTTGTTTCGAAGCCATGCGAGAGGATATTCTTCTAACATGCATGCACCTCTCAATTCAGCCATTCACTGATTCTCTTTCCGAAATAATAATGAGGTGTGATTTGCCGTGGCCATCGCGGGTTACAGTTCTCTGTTCACCATTTCGCGAAAGACGTTTCTTTTCGGAAAGGTCTAACATGACATCAGAGCTGGATTTCTCTTCTTACACGGAATTAATGTCATGGGAGAACTAGTAATATCCTTACATACACATGATTTCATCTGAGGATAGTGCTGGCTTAGCTCCCCAAAACGAAGATGGAAATCAACTCTTCAACATGAACAGGAAACACCTGTGGGGTTTTTTACCAACGCTGACTAATAGAGTGTATGCACGATAGAAACGCTTGGCTCATGCTGATAGGCCTCCGGGACATCGAGGTATCACAGCTCAAGGAGTTCTAGGAGCGACTTGACGAATGGTTTGGCATCAAACAAGCGAGAGCACCAAGAATGAAACCGAAGACGGATTTGTTTATAGGTGTGGAACCAATACTCTTGTAAAGGAAACATTCTCCAGAAATTATTTGGGCAGGCTATCCTAACATGAAACATGAATCTGATATTCCAGAGCATCTATGCGATGTTTATGGTCGAGCTGCTAAACACATTGAAGACCAAGGGTACCTCATCAACGATAGCGTAGGAGAAGAGGTCAAATCAGACAATGATTTTGAACAGCTGATGGATATTGCCCTTCCAGAAACGCCTTTCACATCATCAATCAGAGTATTTCTTATTGACATGCCTCTATCAAGGATTAGCCGAAACACAATTACAAAAGCAAGAAAAGCGACAAGCAGTATTCCCCTTTTGGCATTCACGAATGATGGCAATCAGTTCCTTACAATCGCATCAGATGGTATTGAGTCCTCTGGAATTGATTTCATTCCACCCTCAGGATATAGTAAGAAGAATCAATCATCCAAGGTAACACTACGGGATTTGCAACCAATACTCTCTATTTATGTTCTAAGACAATTGGTAACTAGACTAAGTAATATCGTCTTTGCGGATCATGGCCATGATAGGTTAAAGCTTTTCGACTCTCTTATGCTAATGTTAGCAACTAAAGTCTACGACGAGCTAAATAATCCTCACGACCTACAAGTCCCTTCCCTATTAAAAGATCATGATGAGGAGCTGCTTTCAGGCTTTGAAAGAATAAGCAAGTTGGCCCGTAACAGATTTAGTGGTAATCATTTCTGGGAAAATCTAACACTAAATGTGAGCACAATCCGAGAATGCTTAGATATTCTATCACCATACTCTATTCGACTTACTGCAGAGCTTGGCTCTCAGACAGATATCATGGGAACATTCTACCAAGAGGTTGTCAGCTCGACCTTTAGAGGAAGCCTTGGCGCGTATTTCACTCCAAAACCAATCGCCGATCTAGCTACAGCCATATGTCAACCACAAGTTGACGATAAGATACTCGATTTCACATGCGGATCTGGTACTTTCCTAGTCAGTACGTATCTATTTGCCAAGAAGGAAGGAAAGGGACCCGAAGTCTATGGTTGCGACATACAGGACCGGATGGTCATTACCGCTTCATTGAATTGCCTATTACATGGCATCTACAAATCCTATTTCATGCAGGGTGATGGTCTGCGTCTCGATTTGAAAGAGTGGGCATCTAGGGAATCCTCAATACCCGTTGAAGGATTTTCTCTGATTGTGGGGAATCCCCCATTTGCCGGTTATGAACGAAACCCACATCTTCCATTTGAATATGGTAATTCAAAGAATGGGAGCAATGGAAAGCTCCTCGTTCATAAGATAATTCCATTTATAGCAAAGACTGTTGAGCTACTGCGTCCAGGGGGAAGAGCAGCACTAGTTATACCGACAAGTGTCCTGAATGCCGAAGCACCGTCCTTTAGAGCATTACGGAAGTGGCTTCAATCACAAACCGAGATTACTGCAGTGATTGAACTTCCTAGACATGCATTTGTCCATACAGATACGGGAATTGAGGGAGCTCTCCTCTTTTTCCGGAAAAGAAGTGAAAGACACGAAGTAGACAATATCTTCTTTACTCGTATTGACAACATAGGCTATGACCGAAGGGGAAAGACTGTTTCGAATTCCGAAATTGGCAACGTCATTGGGAGATGGAGTCAGAAGGGAATAAATCCAAATGAATGGATTTCATCAGATGAGTTTTACTCTCAAGACAGATGGGATCCCACATGGTTGTGGGGATATGCAAGAGCCAAGACAAAGTACAACAATCGAACACATGTTAAACTGACGACGCTGTGCACTATCCTAAATCGGAGAATTGGAAAGAATGACATTGAATCTAATCAAGTTTATCGATATTTCGAAGTCAAGGACACAGATATGGATAGCGGCAAGATTTCGGACTTCCATGAAATAACCGGTGAGAACATATCCAACAAAAGTCGTCTTCGTCTACGTGTAAGAGCAGGAGACATTCTGCTGCCAAACCATCGCGACAGTCTTGTTGCCAAAACAGCGGAAGGAATTGGCAGAAGCGTCGTTATGGTTCCTAATGAAGCAGACAATTGCCTAACTACCAATAGATTCACAACCATCAAATCATTGATAGATCCGAAACTCTTGATTTTCATTCTGAATAGCCCTTCAGTTAGAGAGCAACTCGTTCTCTACGCAAGGGGGAGTGCATCCTTTGACATCAGAGATAAGGTCCTCTCGAGAATATGGGTGTCAAAAAGGATTTTGAATGATGAGGCTTTTAGAGAGGCCGTCTTCTCCACGATATCGGAGCGAGAAAAGAAGAGGAATGAGCTAGAAAAGGCAAACAGCAAACTGCATAGTCTGATGGATGAATTGAATTGACTATTTGGATCATAAATTGGTGACGTCCCCGTTCTCCGATATTATGCAGGTCATCTATGGGCCCAGTTGTGCACTCAAATCTGAAACAGAAGTGGATCTAATATCAAAGACCTTCAAACCTAGAATTTTCATTACATGAAATTTCCAGGACTTTTCCTGCCCGGAACCAAATTTGACCATGACTTGAAATTGCTGGCCCGATTTCGCAATGCTTGATGCTAATAGTTTCATGCCAAAAGGTGCTTCCGGTTCAAACGTGGCTGGTATTGGAGGTACTAGTTTCCGATCTGGTGGTCGGTATTTTACGGCCAGCGCATCAGGCAAGTCCTCAAAATAATGTGAAAATGGAATTCGGGATATCGGAAACCCATAGATCCTTATTCGTGAGAGTGTCGTATCGCTGGGGTGATTCCCAGCGGCCAGAAAAATCAGTATATCATCATAGTCTGCATTAGCATGCAAGACACGATAGTTCGTGCTACCTATCGAATCAGAATCCCATTTTCTAGTGATTGCGCCGTTCTCCCATATTAGGATCTCTGAAGCTCTCTTAAGGTTAGGACTATCGAGTTCATACTTTACTTGTGGATTGCCACTGAGCCAGATTGCCATGGCCCATGCTTCTTCCATCCTAATGTCGGCCATAGTCATGCCATAGAGCCGACACAGCGTGATGAAGTCATTCTGTGTTCGAGGCCTGTATTTAAGGAGAATCCACATTAGTCCAGCCTCTGCAGTCAAGTTCGTTTGTCCACCAAAGACATGGGATTTTCTTCTAATAACATTGCAGCGTCTGCAGCGGAGCTGCATATTACTGATTTTGTCTGCATCTAGTGGATTCCTAAACTCCTCTTTCGGTTTTGTATGGTCCGCCTGCAGCTCAAGTCGAGTTCCGCAGTCAACACATCGGCCGGATTGATTGTAAAGCCATTCCCTAACCTTGGGCCATGTATTGCCCTTGCCGTAGTTTCTCTTGAACCCTATTGAGGATGCCAGCGCAGTGCCGACCTGAGGAGGGTTCAGGTGTCCCAAAATGAGAGATGAAGCCTCTTTCCAAGTAACAAGTTCAAGTTCCACAAGAGTCCTCATGCAATCCAGCCAGTCCTCCTCAGTCATATCCTCATCGGCGAAATCGACTCTCCTACTCATGATTGGTGTGAATCGCTTCTTCCATATCTATGTGAGTATTATACTGAAATCCTAAATCATCGTTCGCAACTTTCAAAGAGCCTAACCTTTGGATGAGAACATCAATAACAGAAATCATATCGAACTGCTGGTGATTTTTCTGTTCACAAGACGAACTGCTGAAAACTCAGCGCGCGCCAACACACTTGCCGCCAGAGAATTACACTGAGAATTGGCAGGCTTGCTTCATTTCATGTTTCTACTACACCAATATGCCTTTCTAATCGAACACCCCTTCCATGGATGGTGTTTCATCATTAAGCAAATGCGGATTCATTCTATCTGAAGTTGGTAGGAACATGACAAGAAAACCTAGTGAGAAATCGGACGTTTCAACGCTGCATGAAACTCTACTCTACTGTCTTCGTATGGGCAAAGGCATCGAGGATAAGAGGTTTCTTGTCCGGAATGTGGACAAATGCACTGGAATGATCAAAATGGCAACAAGGTTGGGTTTTCGCCATAAAGACCTAGGGGGATTTACTCCAAAGTGCGAGGAGGAGCTGCTCTGGCT
>CAYPUO010000163.1:0-6553 GCA_964413775.1 uncultured archaeon | reverse complement strand
TGAGGATGATGAGGTGAGGGGCACTTGGATGGGTGCTGCATCTCCACACGAGTCCTCGGCTTCGCTTACTGGTTCTTCTTCAACAATGCCGACCCCTGACATAGGTGGAAATACGGTAATCGTTACTTCTTCTATACACTCATCATTATCTTTCATGAATTGCAGTGTGGGCAGCGTGTGATATAGAAGTATTGATGCAACTCTCAAGTTGCGGGGTCAGCGAATTCACTTAGTACATGGGTATTACCGCGAAGGCCACAGTTGCGTGCTAACTTTTATCAGAAATGGAACCAATCACTTATCGCAGGTTTGGAGGTTATTGTTATTGGATGCCAGTGAAGCCGCTCCAGTTTCCTCTTCATTAGTTCTGCAGGTATATGGTGCATCTGCTGCATGTGTGAGAGCCCAGAGAGACTCGATAGTGGGTGTTGAGGCTGGAAAAAGAGTTGTAAAGAGTGAGGAAACGGGTCTCGTCCTAGTTGACCCCGAGATTTACTCAACAGCAAAGTGTGGGTCTGGAGATGCTTGCGGTGGTTATGCAGGGGGCAGCGAAGCTGACCTCTTTTGTCTTATTGTTGTTGCCGTGCTTATGTCAATTGTTGCAATCGTCTGGGCTGCAGTCATGATTACGTTTTCTGTAGTGACACTTGGTGGCTTCATTCGAAGGCGGTATCGGACTCTCATTGAGATTCGGACCGAGAATCGCGAATTCCTTGGGAAGCTTGCAGTGCTCTTGGTAAGAAATGGTGGCGTGCTGAGATATGCCATGGGTCGTCTATACCATGACGAGTGGGCTAAGTCAACTTTCGGTCTATTCGTGAGAAAGAAGTACACTCGACAGGCAGCCATTCTCCTTGGCTTCGTATGGGGAATAATCGAGGTTGCCTTCAAGGCGTACTCGATAATCAATCCTGCATTTGGCTATGACCTTTGGTGGTTCCGCTATGTCATGGTTTTGATATTCACTCCCCTTATTCTCTATAGTCCGGTTCTGGAATGGACCTTCAGGAGAGCTTTCTCGGAGGGTATTGAAATCACAGAGCAACTGGTTCATGAGAAGCCACTTTTCAATCCTGACGTAGAGATGCAGTTCTCCCAAAAACCAAGCGTTATCGACATGCCAACGCGGATTAAATCACCAATAAGTCACATCAGCGACTTCGACCAATAATCAGCAACCGTTAAATGTGCTGAAACGGTTATGCCCGAGTTCGTCAGCTCCGTTCAATTATCCGGGGAGAATAAGATGAAATCGCGTACTGGACTGATAGCTATTGTTGTGATTGTTCTAATCGTTTCGGCATTTGTGTTCACCTATTGGCTCTACAACCAGGAGCCACCTCCTCCTGAAACTGACAACCCTCCTCAAGTCGTGGTGTCGGATCCAGTAGCAAACTCAGTGTTGTCCGGTGTCGTCCAGTTCAACATCACAGTTGTCGACGAAGAGAGTCTGGTGGCCAACGTGTATATTGACGGTGCTTTCCGTGCGACCTCGAACAACTATACCTGGGACACGAGGCTAGAACCTGACGGGCATCATACTATTCGTGTTTCTGCGGAGGATAGCTCAAATCAAACAGATTCCAAGGACTTTCAAGTCAGGACAGAAAATGTGAACGAAAGCTACTCCTTTACCGGAGTATTCAAGATAATGACATACAACATCAAGGAGTCCGGTCGTAACGATGACTGGAAAAAGATTATAGAGCAAGAGAATCCTGATGTCGTTATCCTTGTTGAAACTGGCCTATTCGACGACACATCCAATGAGCTCTTGAACGCTGCTACCAGTGAACTGAATGAGTATTTTGTGAATGAAACTCCTTATGACTCATATACTACACAACACATCGTCTACTCGACATCTGGTGAAGCGATACTAAGCAGAATTCCAATTGTCAGCTTCAAACAGGTCGACTATGTCACTCTAGATGACCTGTCCAAGTACTATGTCACGCATCCCCTCATTGATGCTGTGCTTGATGTCAACGGCACGCAGGTCCATGTGACTGGAGTACATCTCAAGGCGTCGGAGGGGGAGTCAAATCAGCAGCGTCGTAATTGGGAGAGTGAAGGTATCATCAACTATATGGACAGCCTGGGAAATGTACCTATCCTCTATCTCGGAGACCTGAACTCATTGGCACCGAACGATACTGGCCCCCTTGCCCCACTGCAAGATGAAGGCCTTGGCTACGGTCCTTTGACAATGATGCTGGAGCCTGATAATCTCACATACGGTCAATACTCGTCTAAGATCCACAACTTCACTGATGAATTCCGGGCGCTGAACCCTGATGATCCCGGTTATACATTCGGCGGACAATATGGGGAGGCCTACATGCGAATTGACTACATAATTGCGGATGAGTTTTTCAGCGGAATGTTCCTCAACTCTACTGTGATCAGTGGCTCACTGGCTAACTCTGCATCTGACCACTATGCCGTCACCGCATTCATACAGTGGACTTAATCATTGCTGAGCAATGTCTGTTATACAAGCAGGAGCTCTGCTGGAGATGACTATCGGGAAGCGATAAAGGGTCTTTTGGTCATTTGAACCTAAAGGGGTCAATATGATTCTTCTTCATAATGCTCCCAAAGATGCGCTCAATGCCTTTTCTCTCATCGGTCATCCAAGGATGAAATGAAGGCCGCAAGTACTGGATGAGTCGCGGAAATAGACCTTTTATCAATCCCTTTCTGCCCAAAAGGAATCTCCAGATCTTCGCTGTGGTCATCCATCCCCCCAGTCCGTCCTTCCTTAGCAAGTATCTCATTCGTGTGTATATACTGATTGCCAGGTCCAGCGAAATAAAGACAAAGCCAAATATACGCATGAAGTAACTCCGAGAGAGCTTCTGAGAGAGATCAAAGCACACGCTCTTGTGTTCTATTTCCTCCATTGCATGATAGAGAAGAAGATTGTTGAAAGGAGCGGCCGACTTTCTAAGAAGGTCTGGATTCACATCGGTGAATAGATAGGCGATGGATGCTGTATAATGCTCAGCTGCGGCGGTGACCACAATGCGCCATATTGCAGGAATGTGCTTGCGGAACCATAGATCCATTCTGTGCATACGGTTATCTTCCGAGGCAAGTTTTTCATAGCCCATCTGAATGAGTGCTTCGGTCCATAATCTATGTTGTTGACTATGAAGCGCCTCTTGCTGCTGAAATGACTTCAGATCCTGCTCCATTTGACTGTCAATACTTCTGTGTTGTCTAAGAGTTCTAGCACTGTCCACAGCTGCTTGAACAAAAAACAGCTCGCCCTCTGGGAATGTTGATTGTAGCGCATTCATAAAATGGGTTCCAATAGGATCATTGTTGAACCAATAGCGGTTGGTCCTTAATGATGACTGATACTCGTATACTACCCTCCGTACCACGATGTGAAGATCACTGGGACGACGAGCTTGAGAGCGAGGAACAGAAGCTCCTTCAGGATGATATTTCTTCATAATACCTCACGTGGACTAACGTCCATCACGAATCTGACAACTATGTGTGCAATCGTCGTTCAGCATATAATAAGCTAATGACATGTCTGATAATTTCTGCCATTCCGGAGGTCAGAATGAACTGGGTATTGTCAGATAGGTAACATTCATTTTTCTTCGGGAGTTGAAAGAAACTCTTGAATCAAACCTACAGGAAAGCTAGATTCCTGAGACAATCTGACAATATGGAATACCTTGAATCTAATGGAGAGTTTAGTCATGACGGGAAGTAATGAATGGTTTGGAGTTGAAATCCCGTTAATTCATCGGCAACTCGAAAATACGGATTTATCGTAAGAAGTAACGCTGAAACCTTAAAATGAGCAGGTCTGAGAAAATCAAAATATTGGAAGTAAATTGTGTAATTATGAGAGGAGTCCGTATAGCGGGTGGATTTCAATTACTATTGTTCCAATACTAGGGGTTTTAATATAGACTGGTTATATTAAGATGGGTCGGTTGGACATCATGAATAGTACCTTGGGAAAGAAACCAAAGATTAGGAAATACCAGGGTGATTTCAAGTGTGGATATGATGTCAAAGCATATTATAGTCTAATGGAGAAAATCAATGAATTAGATTGGGGGTATCCAATAATAAAGGAGGAACCTTCTCGAGAAGTGTTTGGTTATTTTGAACGCGGAATGAAGAGCTCTCCATTCAATTGTGTAGATGTTGACCTTACAATAATGAGAATTCCAGAAGAAGACGAAAAAGCAAGAGAGTTCGTTAGAGCAAGAGCATCTCCCGATACACTAAAAGAAGTAGATGAATACATTGAAGAGGCATTTGCTATCAAGAAGGACCTGATAAACACACTCCGTGAACGAAAAGAGCTCAGGAAAACGGAGCTACTTTTTGAACTTGAAATTTCAATAGAGTTCGATACAGGGAAAGAAACCGAGTTTCAAGAAATCCTATCGAAGATGGAATCATACAAAGAGTTGCAAATTCTCAACAATCTTCTTTCTATTCTTCGAAAAAGCAGACCATATGAAGGCTCATTTCATATTGATTACGAATATGGTCTGGATTTCTTTTCTAGTATAGGCGGTTTTAAACTGCCTTTAGATATAAAGGTCGGAGATGAACTCAAGAAGAAAATCGGACTAGCTAGTATTGAGAATATAGGCATTAGACTTGAAAAATCTCCTCTTGGAATATCCACAATTCACATAAATTCTACAAGAGATGCATATGTTGTAGGATTTACTTTGAACCTGAAGAACATCGATAGCTTTCAAGATTCAATACGAACTTCATTAGAGCTGTCATATGAAGTTGCAAGTATGTTGGTGGTAGATAATGAGTTATCTTGAAGAACCTGACAGACATGTAGTCCAAAAGCTGCGACTTGAAACAATAATGCCATGCGGACATGAAACATTTTGTCAACAGGAGAGATTAGATGAAATGAAAGACTACATTGAGATGAAAAACATCGAGATGGATAAAATCAAAGAAGAAAAAGAAACATATAGAAAGGCATGGCTAACAACGTTTGAGCAGCTGAGAGTTGCATTGGAACCAACTTCTCAGATTTCCAGAATGTGGTCTGAAATCGTATCGAATTTAGAATCTGTTTCAAGAGCATATGGGGGTCTTGCTGATGATGGAGTCTATGATATCTGGACTTTCCTGAAAGCAAATTCACTTGAGGATAAGATAGAGCTGGCAAAAACAGAGAGTAAGATTCTTAGAGCTTTCTCAATGTTTGATATCGAATTTTCCATATTCATGGATGATGAAGAAATAGAATTTAAGATTCCTGAATACCTAAATGAAGTCTATTCAAAAGCCCAGTGATGTGAGATGGCTTCAAGTTCATCAAGACAATCTGGTGTAGTTCCTCTTCAAAACTGGATAGCTCATAAGAAGAAGTCAGCACATAACCGAAATATGGCGGATGAGCTTCAAAAAACTCCTAAATTTGTGGATTGGTTTGTAGTTACGTTATTCTATTCAGCTGTGCATGTCGTAAATGCATATTTAGTGAAAGAAGAAGGAATGTTGGGTAAATTCGTCACTCATGGAAGAAGAAAGCAGCTTATTGCCAACTCTCCATATTTATCCAAAATAAGTTATGAATACAATTTCATGGAAACAGAATCAATGCAAACAAGATACAATCCAACATATAAGATACCAACAAAGATTCTTGATGAAGTAATGAAGTATCATTTGAAAATAACTGCCTATATCGATCCCAAATTATAACAGGTCCTGATAGAGCCTTGAGAACATCTGGATTTGGACGACGTATCAGGAGAGATTAAGTCAAAACACAAGCAGGCTCATTAGTTATTGGCGAACTTCCTGTAAAAGACTGAAGATACAGACTATCATTAGCTTCGCTCAGAGAACCTATTACGGGGAAACAGGCCGCAATAGCGTGCAATTCAGAAGAAGCATAAGAAGAATCGATGATGTCATCAGATTCCTCAATTTTGCTCCGCATGACGACAGACCAAGAATTGATGCAGCTCAGTCGCCACTCAGGCACTATGGCATCTTTACTGTCAAGACGAAAGATGACCTGCTGATGAAAGTTCTGTTTTAGTAAATATCCTTTCACTCTTATTGTCAGCTAGGGAACGTATAAGTAGTAGATACGGCTGCGAATGTCCTTAGAATTCGACTACTCTCCTCATATCGGGAGAGCAAGAAGAAGGAATTGAACACAATGAGTCGTAAAGTTTGTATCGCAGGCGGTGCGACTACGCCTTTCGACTACCCAATGCATATTACACCTGAAGGAATGATCTCTAACTGCATTGTTGAAACTCAGGACGATATACCTGATTTCACCCTTAGAGACCTACAATTCATGGTGTATTCGCACTTCTCAGTCCACTTTGGCAAGCAGCTTTGCCCAGAGTGGATTGTTCATGATCATTTGGGCTTAGTTGGCGTGCCGCATGTGCGAATCGAGAATGGTGGAAATACTGGGGGGTCTTCCCTCTTTGCTGCGTTTCTTGCCGTTAAGTCCGGCCTATATGATGTGGTCGGTGTTGCGGGTTGGGAAACGATGGACAACGTTACTCAGTCA
>CAYPUO010000162.1:0-6557 GCA_964413775.1 uncultured archaeon | reverse complement strand
CTCGTCCTCTGCATGGTCAAGACCATGCGGTCCTGTTCTGGGAACAACATAGACAACCAGAGTCATAAATCGACACTTACTCAATACATTGACCCGATGATTCCAGACAGAGGAGATGGTCCCGTAGGAGAGTCAAGGGACACTTCTGACTCAGCTGAGAGGCTAACACAAGCCGCGGCCGGTGGTCACACTCTTTTCTTTTCAGACCGTATTGGTTCGAAGCAGCCCTATTCTCCTCCACTCTTCTGTTCTTCTTTCCACCAGTCCTCTCGGGTATGGCCTTCTTCCCATGGCTTTGTAACTTTCCATGGTCCAGCGTAGCGCATAATGATCAGACCGATGATGAGCTGGATGGGTAGTGGTCCGATATAGAGAAGCAGACCTGACCTCTCAATGAAGGTGAGTATCTCCGGGTAGATCCAAAAGGTGAAGAATACTAGTGGGAACAGAAGCGTGAGAATTCCTATGAATATTGTCAGACGCTTCGACGTCTGGCCTCTGCAAAACCTGACTACCTGTACTGCGAAGATAATATTGAAGACAGAGTAGATTACTGCGGCGAACATCGAGTAAGGATTTAGAATGCTGAAGTCTGCAAGTGATATCCCTACCTGCGAATTGATTATCCAATACGATACATCTATAGTCCAAATAAGCGCAGTGACCCTGACTATAATAACGAATCTGTTTGCCATGAAATCCAATGAACCCATAAGATTATTCGTTGGAATAAACAAGGTCACAAAGAGCATTATCAGTGCGACTTGTCTTGGAGTCAACGCCCCAATCTTTTCCCTTATCCCCATAGTATCAGCCCACCGAATCACACCTACTGTGACGATTTCGTTGCTATTGCTATGAGTTTCAATGGTGCTCTATTAGTCTTTCTAGGCAGTGCGTTTCACAAGATGACAGACGCCCTCGTCGAAAATAAGCAGCCATACCCAAGTGGAGCCGACAGCTGGATCGGAATAGGAAGGACTGAAGGTTGGCAGAAGGGCACGAGGATTCTCTCGTTATGGCTGATAGTCATTGGCTGACTCGTAGTTCCTCGTCTTTACTATCCGGTTCACTACGTAAAACGCTCCGCCATATGATAATGCTGTGACCGCAATGATTGCAAGATGGTTCAGGAGCCCCTCGCTCCCACGCAACGGGGCCCATATAGGGACATATAGCAACCAGTTCGCGAACACCCAGATAGGCCATCCTAGGGCCAGGCCTCCTCCCCCTACCATTACTGCCCTTTCGAAGGTTATTCTATGTCTGCTCTGTTTGATGCCATATACAGCGAGCAACATAAGGGGTGCGCCAAGTGTGATGACCACTGCCACTTCTAGAGGAATGTAGCCCAAGAAGTATCCAAGCCATTGCTCCAGAGCTAGACCCACATAGATTCCGGATGCAAATATGAATGGATGCAGCCGGAATGCATCCAACATCTCCTTTGTCCCGAGACTATAAGACGACAGCGACATACATGCGCCCTCATCAATCTACTTATTGTTTATATAATTCGCCAGTTTCAATTTAACTCTTGCCAACTAATGAAAGGATAGTGGAGATAATCTAGTTGGATCTGTCTTCGGCATCTGACGGCCATAATGTGTTAGCGCATCTAGATTGGGATACGGGATAGCCATCCACTTGTTGGCAGACCATGCTCTCTCAGTATGTCATTGAGATGACCGACATGCTGCATGATGTGTCGCATATTGTACAACAGCACAGCCCCCTTTGACATCTTCAGCCAAGATGTCGCCTTCTCCTCAATCTGGCTCTCAACAATGCCGTCGGCAAATCGAGACCTCAGTTTGCTGCGGGTCTCCTCCAAGAATCTCTGTAGGACCTCCTTCGGCATCGCAGGCTCATGCACCTCATCGAAGTTGTACACTTCCGCCCATTGCTTCAGATACACAGGCACCCTGTATTGTTCCTCTACGTTGGTTATGTCAGGATCAAAGTCGGATAGATAGATGTCAAGGAAAAAGATTGTGTGATATGCGATGTTCCAGAAGCGTCGCTCATCACTAGGATTGTCCCAGACATCATCATCAGCATTCTTTATTGCATTTGAGAGCATCTCAATTGCGGCACCAAGTTCCTGATTCACCCACTCTACTCAGTCTGAGGCCATAAAACACACACTTCTTTGTCTTCGTTGCCTATTCTTCCAGATTCGAGGACTGGAATCAGTCTGTTCAATATATTCTATACCATGTAAATGAGCAATAAAGCTGATTGTCATTGGGGATGCAAGTCTGCAAGAAGCGGAGTTTCTGTCGAAAAGGCTATTGCCGAATTCGTCGTAACGTATACTGAAGGGGGATTCGCATGACCAGAAAGTCCCATCTCATAACTCGCTGGCTAGTCCTATCCGGGTTAGCCGTGTCAGGGCTGCTCTTTGTGCTGGCAGCATTTGTATTCGATCTGGGTTCTCTTCGGGGCCCAATAGCTCTGTACGGCTATGTGTCTCTTGGAGCGTGGTCTTACCTTACGGGCCGTTTCTCCAACATGTCGCGAGACGTCTATCTCTTGCCACGTACGTTTGTTATGTTCGGTGTCATATTTGCGCTACTGCTCTGGATGCTTGTTGACGGACTCGAGTTTGGTGAGATAGGTATCTCGGCTATTATAGCAGTAAGCTTGGCTTGCTTGGCGCTGGGTCTTCTGCACAGGCCACCTGCACAGACTCCCGAATCTTCTATCGCGGCACTATCTCAGATGTAGGAGATTAATTCCCGCCTGCCTGTTGGGACCGACCCGAGGCACCACGGGAAACGTACAGCAGCCCCAGGAGCGAAATGACTGATGGGATTGGCAGCGGTACGATGTGATAAGATGAAACCCTAGGATGACTCGGCATACTGAGGAACAGAAAAGGGAGAAGTATCTGTATGACGAGGATGATGAGTGAGATGGAGAGAGAAACTGAGTGGCGAGAACTCTCGAGGTTTCTTTGAAATACTAGGGATAGGACTGCTCCAAGTGCCACCCAGACCAAGGCAAGCTCGTAGACAATGGCGGAATCAAATGGAAAAGGAAACAACTCAACCGGCATAGCAGGAACTGGCCCCGTATAATTCGACCATTCTTTATAGGCTCCGACCGGAAATACCAGCCATGCCGCCCTCACATGCGAAACATACTCCACATCCACATATGCCAAAGGAGCAATAAAAGACGTGAAGAGAATCAATGCAGGAAGCATCCAGCTTGCACCCTGAGATTTCGCCAACTACTCCATCCACCCAGTTGTATGGGTGTGTTGCATTCATATCACTCTTCCGAACTCAGAAGATGTGTCCGCTCTAGATCAACTCTTCGGGCAGTCTGCACAGCCGCTGGTGCAGACTCCAGACACTCCCATCACAACAGTATCTCGGGCCTAGGAAAACAGGTGTGGCCTGCCTTTTGAGAAGGACCTGAGGGATCACGAGGAACGAGCAGCAGCGCCAATAACGCGATGACTGATGGGATTGGCAGCGGTACGACGAGATAAGAAGAAACGGAATAGCTTTTCGCCATAGTGAGGAGGAAAAACGGGAGGAGCATCTGTAACACCAAGACAATGAGTGAGAGAACAAGAGAGCCTTCGCGGCTAGGCTCTCCGAGATCCCTCTGAACTGCTAATGATAGGAGTGCCCCAAGTGCCACCCAGACCATGACGAGATCGTGGACAATGTTCAGATTAAACGGAAACTGAATAAACTCCATCGGGAATTCTATCACTCTATTCGTCCACACTTCAAAGGGCTGCCATGGAAAGAGGAGCCATATGTCCCGCCCTGGCGGCAGATACCCCACATCTACATACGCCAAGGGAGCAAGAAAGGTCGTGAGAAGAATCAATACAGGGAATAACCATCTTGCTCTTCGAGATTCCGTCAACTACTCCATCCACCCAGTCATAATAGGTGTCGTATTCATATGACTCTTCCGAACTCGGGGGATGCCTACTGCACTGATGAATACCTCTCGCTGACCACATCATGCTTGAGTGAGTACACCCAGAGGACTTCAGCACACACATGCCACGCCATCATTACGTCGCGGTCAAGCTCAATCCGGACATCAAAGAGTGACTGCATGTCGTGTTGAAAATCTCCGTGCGGGAACGCTCCGATACCAAGGATGACTGGAGCCTCAAGACTGGATGGCAACACCGAGAGGAGATCGTTGAGCCCAGTCTGCTTTCCGCCCTCGACTGCTAGGAGAGCCAGACTGTCCTTCGAGCTGCCCTTGAGAAATGAGATGAGTTCACCTAGCCCGGGGTTTTGTATCTTGAGCAGCGGGGCTCCCTCCGGGGGGACCTGTCCCACCAGCAGGAGCTGCTCCATGAGCCCCACGAAACGCTCATAGTTCCTAGGTATTCGGACCGCTGGGGCCACCTGGATGATGCGGCCATCATAGAGTTGGATGTGGACTGTCATGAGGCCTGCCTTACAGAGTGGGGTTTCTAGCAGGGACTGAAGGCAAAAGAAGACTATGTCGGGTCTGCCACGTCTAGTCCCGTCATTCAGCTGCGTCATGGCCTGCCCGTGATATGTCTGGTCTAGGAGTATCTCGGTAGGCTTTTTCTTTCTCCTGTAGGCCTGTTTCTGGACCATCTTCTTTGCAGAGAGCTCTGGGGGTACGAGTTCCAGTGCAGCTTCGAGCAGGATGACGTGTAGCATGATAATCAGCCTACTATACCTGCGCCCACGAACAATTTAAGCGATATGACTGGTCTAGTAATCCTGAGTCGAAACACATGGGAAAACGAAGGAGACCAAACGCGCATGTTCAGAAACTCGCTGGCGCACGGATTGAGCGTCTCTGGGAGCAGTCCAGAAGAAATGCTGTAGAACATCCCGACCGTTCAAAGATGTGGATGCTCGGTGCCAAGAGGATTGCTCAGAAGGCAAGGATAAAGCTGCCGCGAGATGTGTCAAGACAAATCTGCAAGACTTGCGGGACCGTTTGGGTTCCGGGAACCAACTGCAGGGTAAGAATCAGGACAAACCGTTCACGCCATATTAGTGTGACATGTCTTGTATGTGGAACAGTACGGAGGTTTCCAGTCAAAAGACAATCTTGATTAACGAGTCTAGAAGAGGATGATTGACATATCATGCCACAGAGCAAGGCGGACCCAGCAAGGATAGCAATCGCATGGAACGACCCGGCCATGGTGCAGATTGGTAAGGGCGGTGTTTCAGAGGGTATTCTGGAAGAAACAAAACGCCTTGTGAAACGTCACAGGTACATTAAGGTCAAGCTCCTCAGGAGCACTGGGGCCAACAGGTACACTAAGCAAGCAATCTTTGAGGACCTGTGTGGAAAAGTGGGCGCGGAGCTTGCAGGCATCAGAGGAAACACAGCGGTAATCTATAAGCTTCGAAAATAGACTTGACAACATAACAAAACCCAGGCTCAGGGCGTACTACTTTGATCCCTTTTTGGGCTAATTGACCTGGACCGCCTCTTGTCCTTCATGCATTAGTCGACGAGCATTGCTGACTCGCATCTATATGCTGACTACGTGGACGAATCCAAAGAATAATGAGCGGTTCTAACGATAATCTTTTATGGAGACTCTTGTCGGTGTTGTCAGCCTTCTGAGGTAGGCAATCGACCTAGTGAGGGTTCGATTTCACTCCCTTAACAGATATGGTGAACAACATATGCCCACAGTTTATGATATTCCAGCCAACATCTTGATTCGGCGCCTTGCGCAGGACCTGAAGAGTCGAGAGCAGATTCAGGCACCAGACTGGGCAGCCTATGTCAAGACGGGCGCTCACAAGGAGAGAGCCCCAGACGACCCAGACTGGTGGTACACAAGGTGTGCAAGTATCCTCAGAAAGATCTATGTCAACGGACCCATTGGGACCGAGAGGCTGAGGATCCAGTACGGTGGTCGGATGAGGCGTGGTGGTACACCCAATGTACACCACAAGGGCAGCGGCGCAATCGTAAGGACGGCTCTACAACAGCTAGAGCGGGCTGGGTTCGTTACAAAACGAGGAAACAAGGGCAGAGAGATGACCAGTGCAGGAAGGTCCTACATGGACAGGGTTTCAGCCAGCCTGAAGAAGGAACTAACGAAGGCAATACCAGAACTTGAGCGATACTCCTAGTCAATCAGATTTTGGGTGATCATGTTGAGTGATGATGAGCTAGAAGCCATCCGTCAGAGGAAACTCGCTGAGTTGAAGCAGCAGGCAGCGCAAGAACAACAAGCGGAACAACAAGCTGCCGAAGTGGAGGCTCAGAAAGAAGCCATTCTCCGACAGATACTCACACCTGAAGCGCGACAGCGCCTGACCAACATCAAAATGGTCAGACCCCAAGTAGCTGAGCAAATTGAGGCCCAGCTAATCCAGCTGGCTGGTTCTGGTCGGCTTCGGTCAAGAGTAACAGATGAACAACTAAAGGCTCTCCTCAAACAGATACAGGGGAGAGAGCGCGAACGCAAGGTGAATTTCAGATAGCGCCTCCGAAAGGTGAAGAAAAATGGCAAGAAACAAGCCCCTCGGAAAGAAACTCAGAATGGGACGAGCGATGCGTAGCAA
>CAYPUO010000161.1:0-6575 GCA_964413775.1 uncultured archaeon | reverse complement strand
GTTCACCACAATTAGTGAGGAAATAGTGGATGTCTTGGTTTTCGCCCGCAACCAGGCGTAGGCGTTCTGCACCGACTTGCTACAAATAAGCGTTATGGGCAGTCAGATACAGGCAGTCAGATACAGCCCAAACAGGCTTTAGCAGCCACTGTGTAACCGCCACGTGATGTGTCTTCATCGACACGGTGTGCACTTACAAACATTTCTGAAGCAATTATGTTCCTAATCTATTCCATTTCATACAGAAGTGGTCAAACTTCCACGCTCTTCAAACTCAATCTGAACGATTATAACTATCCTTAATGTTTATCAGTAGAGAGTTTACCCGACAAATCAGATTCCACCATCCGAGGTATGAATGATGGACTTGAGCGAAGACGGCATTGAACAGATACATGCAGCTGAACAGGCGGCTCGTGCAAGGATTGAGGAAGCCGAAAAACGAGCACGTGAAATCAGAGAGGAAGCTGAGAAAGAATCTCGCTTAGTCATTCAGCAAGCACAGGAGTCCGCACAGAGAGATGCCACCCGTGTGCTAGAGAGTATAACAACTGAGGTTAACAAGACTGATGGCGTAATCCAGAAGGCTGCCGATAAGAAGATCAATGAAATACTAGCAGCATCCGAAAAGAAGAAGCAAGATGCCATCACTGTCGCTGTCAAGCACCTGTTGGAGGACTAGACTAGATGAGCGGAATTGAAAATATCGTCAAGATTATTGACTCAAAGACTGAGGAAAAGGTCGAGAGCATCCTCGACGAAGCGGAGCTGCAGAAGAAAGACATCCTAGATGATGCCAAGCAGAAGTCTGATGGAATCCATCAATCGATGATTCAGAAGGCAGAGGCTGAAAGCAAGGCCGAGCTCGCACGACAAGAAGCAGGTGCAAAACTCAGGGCCAAGTACAAGGTCCTTGAGGCAAAGGAGGGGCTCATGAGGGAAGTCCTAGATACTGCCGAGGAGAATGTCAAGAAGCGGGCAATGAGCAAGGACTATGGTTCAATTCTCACTCGACTCGCAGTCGCAGGAGGAGTCGCCTTGGATACAGACGCTATGGAGCTTGTGCTGCCAAAAGGACATGAAAAAGAAGTCGTGGCCGCGGATATTGCAAAAGCAATCTCAAGTGAACTTGGTAGAAAAGTGTCCGTAAAGATATCTAAAGACACAGTCCGATCAGCTGGTGGCGTTATCGTCAGGACAGCGGATGGCGCCAAATGGGTGGATAACACGTTCGAGGCTCGAATAGAGCGCCTTGAAAAGAAGGTACGTGATGAGGTTGCTTCTATCCTATTCGAGTAGCCCTGAAGAATGAGCAAAGAGCTGAGGAAGAGAGGAGAGCATTCTGCTCGTTCCTCTTCCTTTCTGCGAACCTGATTGTCGCAGTCTTCTAGTGTGCTGGCACTAACGAGGGTATTAGTCCGTATAGAAGGAAAGCGATGACGAAGCCGTAGATGGCAATAGCCTCGATAAACACGACATAGAGAATCGATTTACCGAAGGTCTCAGGCTTTTCAGTTATCGCACCTAATGCTGCTGCTGATGCAGTTCCCATGCCTATGCCTGCTCCTATACCAGCAAGTCCAATGGCAAGACCTGCACCAAGTGCAAGCCCCAGAATACCCCACCCATAGGTGTCTTGAGTAGTCTGAAGCACCGTGAAACCTGATCCCGGCTGTACGCCCAGAGCAGATGCAGGTATGGTCAAGATGGACATGACTAGTGTGAATAGGAATGCACCCATTGTGAGCAATAGGACATTGCTTGTTCTTGTGTTTAGTTTCATTGGGTTATCTCCTTTGTATCACCATATTGTAATCATTTGTCTGATGTTCTCGGGCGATTCGCCACGCTCAACGCCCACGGCAATCGACCGGATGTTACGCACCTCATAAAACTTCAGGTTAAAAAATCCAATGACTGCCCCCAAATGAAATGGGTATGCAACCATTTGATGTCTCACTTCCTGTGCAATGTAGTCCTCTATTGCAAGCTCGGCGGTCACAAGGTTCTGGGTTTCCTCGTAGGACCTGGCAATGCGGCCAGCGAGCTCTCGATATCTTGTGTTCTCAAGATGTGAGAGGACTTCTCGCCAGTTAGGCTTGGTCCGAATGGCCTCTAGAAGAGCATTTGACCGTGCTGTAAAATGAACAAGAGACATGTCAATTGCTCTCGATTCAAGTTGTAGAGCAAGTGCACGCAGCATTGTGAGGGTATTTCTAAGATCGACTCTTGCCTCAACAATCTCGATAACACGTTTCTTGTTGTCGGCTGAGAATCCTTTGAGAGACTTCATCAGATTCCTCAGATACCAAGTTTCAATTGCAACCTCAAGAGGTGCAGTAGAGTCGAGTTCTTCATAGATATGTACCTTCGTAAGAAGAGATATCTGGAGGTCCCAGTAGGGTAGCTCGTCAATCAGGCCTTGCACAGAACGTGCTTCGGCCAGGCCCTCAAACTCCTCTGCCTGTGCAGGAGAGGTAGGTACAGCAAAACGAAGAATCTCTTCCTTATCGAGACCCACATGAATGCCGCGGATTATCGACTTCAAGCTCTCAGCTAAGAACATGTCCATATATGCCGAGGCAAACTCACTCACTTTGCCAGAAAGTGTCCTTGTCAGACTGTAGCTTACGTTTGCAAAGTCCTCTGATAGAACATGTGCCAGTTCATCGGGAGTTGGTTGCATCATGGGGAATGCCTTGCTGACAATGGGGCCGTAATAAGTCGTGGCGAGCAATTTCATAAAGTCCTCGTAGGTCTTGGACTGCAAGAGGCCTTCATATGTATCCAGACGCAGGAAACGTGACTTCAGCGCCCGAATCCTTGCGTTTACAAATGCATACTCAGTAACGTCCTTCAGCACCATGCTTGCTCACCGTTAGCGCCGCCCAATAGACGGACACCGCGATGTAGGCCACTTGACATACGTGATATAAGGTTGACGTACAGAGGGGATGCTCTGTTTGGAGCGTGACGAAGATTCATATAACTGGGTACACTCTACCAATGGTGGTTGGGAATAATGTCAGATGCCGAAGCTAGTGATACCCAAAGTGGCAACCTATTTGACATAGGAAGCCTATTCAGGACATCCGCGACTGTGAGTTTCGTAGTACAGATTGTCGCGGTCATCGTAATGATTGGATCCCTTGCTATCTACGCCCTCGGAGGGATTTTTCCAGACCTCGACCCGGATATTCAGGTCCTCCTGTTTCTAGTGGCAAGCGCTGTAACGCTCATAATAGTCTTGGCTGCATTCAGTGTGTTCATTCGGTTCTCACGCAGAATCGGAAACGCTGTGATAGGTCCGGGAATCGAACAGGTCAGACTTGACAGCCCGAGGGTCAAACTGGTTGTCTATACATTTGGAGTCCTTGTGGCGCTCATGGGATTGATTGGGGTGTATATCTGGTATATCGTGTATAATAGAATACTGACGCCAATGATAGCTGGTTCCATATCGCTGATGCTGTTCTCTTGGGCACTCGGGGCATTCTTCATTGCACTGCTAATACAGGGAATTATAGCAGGGGTAGGGAGGAGTGCAACAAAAATAATCATCGAGGTCCTTGATGCAGACGACTCCGACTTCCTGCAATAATCATTCACTCTCGTCGGGGATGTCAAACTTGACATCCTCGAATATCTCATCTTCCGGCGGCATGTAAGTGCGTTTTGTCTTTGCCGCCACTTCCATTTTTTCATAATAGCCGACTGTAGCGTAGACACCGTATACTCCGAGAAGGAAGCCTAGGACTGCGCCTACCAGAGCTCCTGTCATCCCACCTGACTGACCCAAAGTGGCCTGCCCAATGACCTGCCCTACAAGGAGTAGGGCAACTACTGAGCAAGGTAGCTCTGAACCAATAGCCAGCCACCGCCCCATGCCAGCAAAACCAGTATCATCTCGCTCAGAGTTCATGCGAGGAGAGGAGTGCTCTACAGTTATCAGTGTTGCCTACCGTTCATGACAAACCATATTGGTCCGCCTTGCAGCAATTATCTAGCCTCTAGTGCAATGCTTTTCTGAATGAAAGCTTCAATCATATTCGAGGAACACAGCATGAAGGTAGACCTGTCATATGGAAATGGCAAAGTATCGGTGGATATTCCTGAACAGAACTTCGCGGGCAAAGTGATACCAAAACAGGCCAAGATTATTTCGGACACTCAGGCAGGACTGAACAGGGTCCTAGACAATCCTCATGGACCAGCACTGGAAAGCTTGGTGAAGAGCCGCAGTGTCTGTGTTCTCGTTGAGGACCACACGAGAGATGAACCTCATTGGGACATACTTAGTGCAGTCATCCCTCGTCTTGTGCATGCCAATAAGGTCGTGTTCATGATAACAACAGGGTCTCATGAAGTCAATCACCCGGGAAACCTAGAGATAGTAGACATGATCAAGAGGATTGCAGGAGATGCAAAGATAGCAGACTTCAGTGTGAAGATAAATGACTGCCGAGACCCAGATGTCGTCAACCTTGGTAAGACGAGTAGGGGGACTCCAGTCATCATCAGCGCAGCCGCAGCAGACATGGACGTCTATGTACCGATATCAGACATGAAGGCACACTACTTCGCGGGGTATTCGAATCCATTGAAGGCGTTCCTGCCAGGAATCTGTTCGTTTGCTTCAATCGAAGCCAACCACGCGATGGCCCTCGATCCCAAGTCTACCTTCGGACGTCACCCCTACCACCCGCTCCAAGAGAAACGCGATAATCCTCTTGCAGACGACATGAGAGAGGCGATGGAGATTATCACGAAGAGCGCCAAGGTGTTCGCTCTCGTAGTAATCTCAAACGGTCACAAGCTCGTCTGGGCAGATGCTGGTGAAATCGTGTCTGTTACTGGAGCAGGCATCGAAGTGCTAGACGAGACAGCAAGCTTCACCGTTCCTCAAACTACTCGGATTATAGTGTCCCCCGGAGGATACCCGCAGGACAAGAGCCTCTACCATGCACAGCGCGCCATCGAACTCACGAAGAATGCAGTGGCGGATAAGGGCGAGATCCTCTTTGTTGCAGAATGCCGAGATGGCATTGCCCCTGAGGAAGCAATTGAGAACTTCTACAATAGACTGACAGCACCGCTTGACGAGGTTACCAACTCCATAAGTTCGCGGTATCACCTCTACGAACACAAGGCATTCAAGTTTGCTGAATTGATGAAGCGGGTCTCGAAGATTAAGATGTATACTGAGCTTGATGATGCGAGGGTGAGTGCCGTGCATATGGAGAAAGTGTCCGACCTTCAACAGGTCATTGATGGATGGACAGATGAAGATCCTAGAGTCAAGATTGCGGTCTTGGACAAAGGGAACAAGCTAGCAGTGTACGCTAAGTAGACTCCCATTTTATACCAGAAATCGCATCGTAGAGCTCCTTGTACTTTGCAAAGCCCCGGTCGTAAGCATCTCTGTTGTCGACACGAGGCTGTAGAGTGTCCTTCTGTGCGACCATCTGGTCAGCACCTTCGGCAACAGAATTGAAAACGCCAACACCCTTGCATGCCAAGATAGCTGCACCAAGTGCCGTTGCTTCCTCAATCTCGGTTCGGATTACCGGAACCCCTAGGACATCAGCCTGAATCTGCATCCAGATATCACTCCTTGCGGCACCGCCTGTAACCCTTAGCTCATCCACGCGGATGCCTAGTTCCCTCATGACATCTAGGTTGGACCGGATGTCATACGAAACGCCCTCAAGGACAGCACGCATCAGATGGCGACGTGTATGTCCCAGTGATAGACCTGCAAATACCCCTCGCGCATATGGATTCCAGTGCGGTGCTCCTGCACCCACGAAATGCGGCAAATGAATGACCCCTTCTGACCCTGCAGGTACTGATTCAGCTGACTCTGTGATTATATCATATGGGTCCACGCCTCTGTCACCGGCAACATGACGCTCTTCTGTCGCTATGTGGTCCCTGAACCATCGTAGGGCTGATCCTGTTGTAAACATACTTGCTTCAATGACATATGATTCGGGCATTACGTGCCTGCTACAAAGGACTCTTCTCTTTGGGTCAAGGCGGAGGGATTTCGAATAGGCAAGGATGAATGTCCCTGTTCCAGTCGTGGCTTTTATTGCGCCCTCCCTTACAACTCCAACACCTAAAGCGGCACACTGCTGGTCGCCGCCACCTGCAACAACAGGAGTGCCAGGACGTAAGTGGGTAGCCTTTGCCCCCTCGCTGCTTACTTCGCCAACCACGGTCCCAGACTCGACAAGTCGAGGAAGCTTGTCTTCGGGAATCCCAAACTCAGTAAGCATCTTGTCAGACCATTTGGATTTCCTGATATCAAACAGCATTGTACGGCTCGCATTTGAGAAGTCGGTGACAAACTCCCCGGTCAGCTTGTTGAGAATGAAGTCATGGACAAGAAGGAACTTGTGGGCTCTCTTGAAGATGTCAGGTTCTTTCTCTTTTATCCAGAGTAGTTTTGGTGCCGTGAAATAGGGGTCGATTGTCAGCCCTGTTGTTGAATAGATTCTCTTGGGTGAAATAGCTGAACGAATCCAATCGCACTGTTCAGTGGTCCTTCTGTCTTGCCAGACGATTGCAGG
>CAYPUO010000160.1:0-6593 GCA_964413775.1 uncultured archaeon | reverse complement strand
ATGCAGAGACGTACCTGTCAGAGAGACCTGACGAAGGGCGGCTCAACTCTCTGGACGAATAGAATGCAGCTCATGGCTTCATCTCCATGAAGAGAGAGATTGCGCCCGCAACACAACAGGCATGCAGTGTAGTCTATTGTCATTGTCGAATTGAATCGGTTGCCGCTCAGAAGAAGTACTTCTTCTGCTCTTTCATTTCGTCCAATATGATTACAGATAGAACTATGCCTATCCCTATTGTCAGAATCACTACTGGATAATTCAATGGAACACGGGTGAAACTCGTTATCTCATACACATATTCATTGTCAACTCTGGTGTCATTCCCAGATGATGAGAATATGGTATGGCTGACCCAGCCATTTGCGATGTGCGTGAAGTTCATTCCGACCGTGATGAGCTTCGGTCCCATGATTGACGACGGCCCGTTCCTAAAGAAGACAGTGAGGTTTTCGAACTCGAAAATGTCGCCAGCGAAATCAACCAATGATATGTTCCCGTCCTCAAGGATCCCATTACTGACACCAAAGGCGCCGGTGTCCTGGGTCCACACAACACGGTTCCTGCGGCTCGACCAACTCGGCACTTTGTCTTTCCAGAAGTCAAACCTTGCACTACCGTTGACATAGAGGAAGGGATACTCCCGTAGCTCAAGATAGCCTATGCCGACAACCGCAGAGGCAAGCTGGCCATTCTCAACCTGTAGCGGCTGGCAGAAAGCTCCAACCCCAAAGGTCACTGGTTGTGTGAATTGATTCTTTAGACCAAAGGTGATAGATACATTCATCCTTGTTCCCAATTGACAGCCATCGAACAACATGCTAACAGTCTGTTCAGGCAGATTATTGACCAACGTGATTGGGTGAGATCCAGATGACTCTGCCCGGTCACCAAGTATTGCACCTGGTGGGGCCATAAGAGGTAGGACTAGGGCGACAGTAATCAGGATGGAAAGCCCATATCTCCCAGTCCTCTTCCAGGAAACATCTCTTTCTGGGAAAACCCTTCTGTTCCTAGACTCTGATGTCACTTGACTCAATGTCCCACCGCATTGGAGCCTTGTTGCCATGCAAGCGATAAATGTCTTTGCATTTCCTTGGTAGAGGTTTCTAGAACCATGCGGGTAGGAAATCTAAAGAGGGATATTCCCATGCTTCTTAGGAGGCCTGCTCTGTCGCTTGCTCTCCAGCATGTCAAGGCCTTTGCAGATGAGTGGGCGAGTTTCATGTGGAAAGATGACTTTGTCGATGTACCCAAGACCAGCTGCAACATAGGGGTTCGCGAACTTGTCACGGTACTCCTTTGTCAGCTCTGCACGCTTCTTCTCCTTGTCTTTGGCAGCCTCAATCTCTTTCCTGAAGATGATATTGATTGCTCCATCCGGACCCATTACTGCAATCTCTGCTGTAGGCCAGGCGAATACCAGATCCGCACCAATGTGACGGGATGCCATGACATCGAACGCTCCACCATAGCCCTTGCGAGTGATGATGGTAATCATTGGGACAGTTGCCTCAGCATAGGCGAAAAGTATCTTCGCACCATGGCGAATGATACCACCCCATTCTTGGGCAGTCCCAGGTAGATAGCCAGGGACATCCTGAAAGGTGATTATGGGAATGTTGAATGCATCACATGTTCGGACAAAGCGTGCGCATTTGTCTGAAGCATTGATATCAATGGTTCCCGCTAGATAGGCAGGATTTTGGCCGACTATCCCTACTGAGCGTCCGTCAAAACGGGCAAAGCCCGTAATCATATTCTGGGCCCAGTACTCATGCACTTCAAAGAACTCACCATTATCAACTAGCTTTCTTACCACGTCTCTCATATCATATGGCTTATTTGGGTCGTCAGGAACTATGTCATCTATCGACTCATCAACATCGTCCGGAACGTGCCCTGTATCAAAACGTGGGGGGTCTTCCATATTGTTACTGGGCAAATAGCCTAGAAGGGCTTTGATTTGCTCGAAACAGTGTTCCTCGTTTTCACTCGCAAATTGAGCCACACCGCTTACGCTGTTATGCGTCATCGCTCCACCAAGCTCTTCAAAAGTGACTTCTTCACCTGTGACAGTCTTGATGACATCGGGACCCGTGATGAACATGTGGGCTAAACCCTTTACCATGATTGTAAAGTCAGTGACTGCCGGGCTGTATACTGCACCACCAGCACAAGGCCCCAGAATAGCTGAAATCTGAGGAATAACGCCGCTTGCGAGAGTATTACGCCTGAACACATCACAGTAACCTTTGAGGCCACGAATTCCCTCCTGAACCCTTGCGCCTGCACCAGAATTCAGGCCAACAATAGGCGCACCGACCTCCATTGCCAAATCCATGATTTTTACTATCTTCTCTCCATACATCTCTGATAGAGAACCGCCGAACACTGTGAAATCCTGACTAAAGATGAAGACCTTCCGACCACCGATTGTTCCATACCCTGTTACGACACCATCACCAAGAATCTTCTGCTTGTCCATGCCAAAAGCGGTTTCTCGGTGTACCACAAACTCATCGACCTCAACAAATGAGCCGGGGTCGAGCAATCTGTCAATACGCTCCCGTGCGCTCAATCTGCCTCGATCATGCTCGCGCTTGATACGCTCCTCGCCGCCTCCGAGCTTTGATTCTTCACGCATTCGTTTTAGTTCTTCGAATTTCTCATTCGTCATTTACTGCGTCCTCTCAGGATTGGTCTAGAAGCTTCACACGGACTTGGTTTTGAATGTTCTGCTTTCTCGGATGTACATTCTTACCTTCAAAATCCATTCCTCTTGAGAAAAGCATGGATTGTGGTTGGGCGTCTTGCAATCCCATATTCGGCCCAAAGGAAACTCGTAATCTCTCCATCTGTAAACCCTCTCTTCCTGAGTCGAAGGATGGTTTCCTTCTCATTGCCTTGAATCTTCTTCCATTTCATTGAGGCGAGCATTATCACAAGTTCAGATAGTCGCCTCATTCTTCCGACGGCAACATAGAACATCCTTATTCTCTCCGCCTGGCGGATTGCCTCATCCTTGGATATCAATACACCATTCTCATAAGGTTTCGATTCGATTTCGAGGGAATCGAGCAGTTTCTGGATGAAACTACCGTTCACTTTTGTAGCAACTCCTGCTGTGAAGCTTCGAATCGACGCATATCCATCGCCATCGGCAATTCCCCTCAGAAACGCAACTCTGAGGCTTTCATCCAGACTGAATACCCATTCCATTTGAACTGAATCTCTTGCCTTAACATGGTGCTCTTGCAATCCAAACAGAGCCCTTCGCACATAGGAAAGCAAGGGGGAATGCGAACTGCCCCAGTGATACTTCAAAATCTCACGACCATGTTTGTCACGAGATTTCTCGTCCTTGGTTCTTGTTGAGTGTATCCCCACCAATCCCAAGCAGTAACAGAATGCCTCACCAAACGACTTACTCCAATTGTATTTCTTGCTCGCGGTAAGTGAAACTCTTGTTGTAATCCCCTTCCTTCTCCCAAAGCCACCGTCCGAGAAGATAGCACCAAGCAAGTACATGAATGCAACAGCGTCCTCCAGACCAATATAGCGCTTTGCCCACTGCCTCATTTTTCTTGAATCGAGCGGAGTTAGCTGTTCCAGCAGATCCTTGATGTCCTTCCTGCTACGTATCCTCAATGGCACCCGGATGAACCGCTCTAATCCAGACTCCTTGACAACGAGCGGGAGCCACCTCTTACCAACGCCGGGTGACTCCTTTGGAACAGATGCAGCATACTTCAGATATCCCGGAGTTGTTCGATAGAGAAACCAGGTCTTCGTCGTTGATTCAGGCGCACCTGATTTCCTAGCGAAGTCCCCATGCAGGCCACCATTTCGAAGTGCAGAAATGAACCTGAGGAATTGTTTCACTCGTTCCTTCTCTTTAGCATAGGTATCGTGGCTTGTCAGCAGAGTCGTGATGTATAGCGACTTCATGACCCACCTGTAGGTCTTGTAATCACTCACGCCATTCAACTGTTTGAGGATTTCATCAGCCAGCGCATTGCCCTCCTCAACTGACAGCCCATAGTGGATGATGTCAAAGACCTGAGGATACGCACGTCCCTTGACCCAGTCCTTGACGGTTTCATCGGAAACCCCGTGTCCATCAATGGCCCTGAGAATCTCCTGCCGGCTTACAGATGATGCATCCTTCCACTCACGAACGAGTTCAAAGAAGAGCTTGGCACTACCCATCAGCTTCGGATAGTCCTTTCTCACCTTGAGTCATGAATAGTGCGCCTCGACAATCCGCTCCAGTTCATCGTAAGTCCGCACCTCTGAGTCGCGGATAGATGGATAGCCCATCTTCGGTCTGTACCGACCGGGTCGCTTCTTGACCAGTACTATCCCCGCTCCCTCCTGACTATTCTGAACAGATAGCATCCTTCTCTCAAGGCACTCCCTCATGGCACCAATCATACTCTTGTGTTTCTGAGCCTTCTTTAACTCGCCAATCAGGTAGGGAACCTGTCGGTCATCAAACCAGAACGAGGACTCAGCAACGGAGTATCCGAGCTCGCGGGCTGCATCGACATAGGAGATGCTCTCGAGTTCTTCCTCTGAATACCTCTCTCTCAGTCTCTGCTTGAATTCCAAATACCTGACAGCATTCTCGTGGTAGGTGTCAAACATTGGGTCGTCATAGTACTCCGGGTTCTCGCGGAGCAAGCGCTCAAGGTCTTCCACAGTTTCTATCTCAACCTCCGACTGCTCCTCAAGTTCCCTGATGAGCTCCTCGACTTCCTCAAGCTCGGACTCAGACAACTCCTGGCTCTCAGCTGCCTCAGGAAACAGACTATGTTCTCCAGGCATACCACGCGGAAAACATGGAGAGGGCTCGCTGTCGTCTAATACATCTCGATTAGACTCGTCCTCTTCTACGGACTCGGGAGAAGTACTGCTCTCCGCTGCATCATCAGCAGACTCCTCGTCAACTGATTCCAGATTCGTGGAGTACTCAGTGGCCGGTTCAGACTTGCTATCGTATCCTTCAGACGATTGGTCAGCCGAGTGCCCCTCTTTTGCTTCCGAACTGGATTCACCTTGGTTTTCTTGTTGCTTCGTACTCATATCAGATGCTTCAGCATGATCTGTCGCCTGCGATTTACGTTCGATAGATGTGCTCTTGTCTTGGGTGGACTCGTTGGTGGTTTCTTGTTCGGGCTGTTCCGATTCGTTGCTGCCAATCAACTGCTCTTCTTCCTTCTCTCCCTCCAGCTTCGGCTTGGCCTCCAAATCGGTTTCTTCTCTCTCTTCACTATCAGCTCCATCAGAAGACTCATGGGCCTCACTGACTTCCGGCTGAGTGTCCTCGACAGAAGATTCAGTAGCCTCACCTTCCTTCGTAGCGTACATCATGCCATTGCCAGCATCATGATATGACTCACTCTCAGATTCCGTTTCAGAAACACCATCTGGGGCATCTCCAGAGTTGTCGTGCGCATCATCAGTCTCGGAGAGGAATTCCTCCTCTAGGTAGTCCTCAATGTCATCTTTCATCCGTTTTCTCCAGTGTTCCTCGACCTCTTCCTTTGATGCACCATAGGACTCAAAGACCTCCTTCTGCCCCTCTTCCAGCTCCTCGTATTCATTCGGCTCGTCCTGACTCTCCTCGGTCATCTCATCTTCCACAGTCTTTTGCCGTTCTGCTGCTTCCTCCGCTTCAATCTCATCTAGAGCTCTATTGATACGTTCGTCGAGTGATTCATCACCGTCCTCTCGTTCATCACTCTCCGAGTCCTCTTCTGCTGCCTCAGTCTGGTCGGCATCCTCGGAAGACTCTTGTTCATCGGAGTCAGATTCAGCATGCTCATCTGCATCACCGCTATCAGCGGCATACTCCTGCTCTCCACTCTCGTGGCGTTGAGGAGTGTCCTCTTCTTTTTCTCCCTGCAATTCACGATGCACTTCGTCAATGATGCGGTCAATCTCTTGCTCCTGCTCAAGTTCGTGCAGGGCCTCCTCTACAACCACGTCGATTTCTTGCTGACGCGCCTCCTCAAGCTCTTTCTGGACCTCTTCCACAATGTCATCGATGTCGCGTTCGGAAGGCGCACTGCCTTCTTTGACCTCAGGGCTCTCGCTGGGAGGCTCGGGCGACTCATCGGGTGAGTCCAGCCTCTCCTCCACCGCCTGTTCACTGGACTCCTGTTCATCCTCGCCCGTATCTTCTCTCTGGTCCTCCAGCTCCTCTCTGAACTCATCATAGATCTTGTCAAGCTCGATCTCCAGTCTAAGCTCATCAAGCAGCTCATCGATCTCATCCTGGTCGGTCTTCTCATGGACCTCCTTTCCCTCCGACCGCTCACTGGAGACCTCGCCCGACTCAATCGCCTCCTAGGCTGATGCTTCTCCGCTGGCCCGGTCCAGCAACTGGTCGATTTGCCCGATATGCCCCTCATCAGTCATCAATGAACGCACGCGCTACAACAGCTGTGTGGTCAGGGCTCTAGCATCTTGAGTCGCGCCTATCTTCTCAATTACCTTACGCAGGAGCTCCTCTGCCTGTGGGAGCGAGCACTCCATGCTCAGCTTCAGTGTGCTCACGAACTTCGGGTTTGTTATGAGCGAGTCGA
>CAYPUO010000159.1:0-6642 GCA_964413775.1 uncultured archaeon | reverse complement strand
CCAGGAATATCATGAAAGTTCAACAAGTGCCCACTGCCGTTGGTGGGCGGACTGCCTAGATTTATGTCTAGGTTTGTCCAGAATAAAATCAACGGTCAAGTACGAATGCAGCACAATCCGAAGAGCTTCTCCGCATTTACTATTCTGGCATTTGCAATCATGAGCATCTTCATCGTTCAGGCTGCCGGGTATGCGTTCCTTCAGCTCGGTATCCCCGTATGGCTTGCATTTCTAATTGTGCCTGGTTCACTCATTGGCAGTCTAGTGAACATTCCATTAATCACAATTCAATCTGACTCAACTCCTTGCACTGAAGAGCAGTACCTCCAATACTGGGGTGTAAGCTATCAAGTGTTCCAGCCTGACTGCCCTGGCGAAACGAAAATCAGTATCAACTTGGGAGGCGCAATCATTCCCTTTTTGGTAAGTGCATACCTTGTGTTCCTCAATCTCTTAGCTGCCGTCCAGTTCATCCTTTCAGTGATGATAGTTGCTCTCATAGTCCATAAGATAGCACGTATCGAACCTTGGCATTCTTACACCTGGCCTAGTCCCGCCATTAGTTGCAGTATTTGCCACGTTTGCGATGATGATGTTCCTTCCAGGTGCATATAATCTCTATGCGATTGCTTACGTTTCAGGGACACTGGGTACGCTTATCGGCGCAGACTTGCTTAACCTTGGAAAGCTTTCCCAGCTGCGAGTAGGTAGCGCATCCATCGGAGGAGCAGGGACATGGGATGGTGTGTTCCTGACCGGAATCCTTGCCGTCTTTCTGCTATAGCCGGCATGTGGGGTTTCGAAACAGATTGCTCGTCATGTTAGCCTCAACTTGAACGTTTTCCTGAACTTGTCAAGTTTTGGTCGAATAACAACCTGGCAATAGCCGGCATGTGGATTGCTCTTGTAGTAGTTTTGATGATAGTCCTCGGCTCTGTAGAAATTCTCAAACGGGACTATCTCTGTCACGATAGGCTTTTTCCATCGCCCACTCTGTTCGTATTTCGCTTTAACTGCCTCGGCTGTTTCCTTTTGCATGTCATCATGATAGAATATAACCGAGCGATATTGCGTGCCTACGTCGTTCCCTTGACGGTTAAGAGATGTGGGATCATGGGTTTCAAAGAACACCTCGAGTATCTCAGCGTAGCTGATCTGTTCTGGGTCGAACTCAATCTGACAGACCTCAGCGTGCCCTGTCCTACCACTTGAAACCTGCTCATATGTAGGATTCTTGACGTGCCCACCTGAATAGCCTGAGACAACAGATACAACGCCTCTGATATCTTGATACACTGCTTCGACACACCAGAAGCAACCGGCACCCAACGTTGTAATTTCCATGCTAGACGTTACTTCTGAGCACTTTTCAATAGTTAGTTAGGGGATTTTTCAAGCCCATCAGTCATCTTCATTGGCTCTCTCATACTGCGATGCTTATTGGGTAGGTCCCATACTTCTCGCGCACACTCATGACGGCCTCCCATCTATCTACAGTGACTGCAGGGTTTATGCTGTGGCCACTGCTGAAGATGTAGCCTCCCCCGGGAGCGAGTTCTCTAATTAGCCTCTTGCTATACTCTTCGATGTCTGCAAGCGCTCCCAGAGCTAGCATAACAGGGCTGATGTTTCCAACAAACGTTAATCGGTCCCCGTATTTCTCGTTCAGGCTGAAGATGTCATACTCAGGGTTTGCCGTTGTAGACTCAATCGGATTAAGTGCATCAACTCCGCAACCTACAATGTCGTCAAAGATTAGCATCAGGTCTCCGTCTGAATGAAGGAGTATTCTGCTACCGCGGCTGTGTGCCTCGTCACAGATTCGCTTCAACCACGGAAAGACATAGGTCCTGTAGTTCTTGGGGCTCATAAACGGGCCATTCTTGAATCCATAGTCATCCCAGATTAGGATGACTTCCGCACCTGCATCAGCCAGAATCTTGGTAAGTTCGACTGCTAACTCCCCATGGTCATCAAAGACTCTCTTTGCCTGCTTCGGCCGAGCAAGTATCCTTGAGAATGTTTCGAGGCCAAAGATTTCCCAGCTGGGCTCCATCATCCCACCAATTGCTGGCACAGAGAGAATCTCATCATCCATCTGCTTCTGGACATCCTTGCCCGCATAGTATGCCGCCAGCCTTCTCGAATCATAGGGGTCCGGGCGCTCCCAGCTCTCGTACTCATCGAAATCCTTGAAGATGCCTCCACGATATCCAAGAATGACAGTGTCATCTTCTCCGTAGGTCTCCCACATCATTCTACGTCCAAACTCATCAATAATTCCACCTTTGATGAGTTTCCTCTGGGTATGTGTCACAAGGCTAAGGCCGATATCGATTTTCACTCGACGAAGGAATTCGTATGTATTGATTAGGCTCTTTGCAAGAAAACTACGGTTCGAGATGGCCCATCCTGCTATTCGGTCCTTGAATGGGAGGTATTTGAGGAAACCAATTCCGCTGGTTATTCCTCCTGTCACAGGAACACCATAACGTCTCATTATTGTGTTGTTAGTGAATGCACTCTCAAATGCCGGAACGCGATCAGGCTCTTCATGGTCAAGAGCCTTTAGAACACGCGTTGGGGCATCCATGCCTTCACCCCTCTATCAGAGCTCCAATCCGTTTCACGCCGTCAATCGCATCCGCCCCATAGTCATCTGCGCCCAACTCTCTAGCAAGTTCCATGTTGAGGGGTGGCCCTCCTACAATTAGCTTCACTGTATCGCGCAAGCCGGCCTCTTTCAGGGCGTGATCAACGGTCGATATCTCTCTAACAGTCATTGTAAGGAGGCAGCTCAGTGCGACGACTTTTGCACCATTTGCTTTCACTGCTTCAATGATTCTATCCTCAGAGCAGTCAGCTCCAAGGTCGATGACTTCGAATCCCGCAGATATTAGCATGGTCCCAAGTATGTTCTTGCCGATGTCATGATTGTCTCCTTTCACAGTAGCAATCACAATCGGCTTTCGATCTCCTTTCTCCTCAGAGGTCAGGTGTGGCTTCAGCACCTCGAATGCTTCCTTCATAGTCTCGCCAGCAAGGACCAGTTCTGTGAGAAAGTATTCCCCTTGCTCGTATCGGCTTCCCACTTCATTCATTCCCGTTGTCAGGGCTTTGAGAATGTCCTGGGGATCGGTGCCGGCATCCAATTCTTTTCTTGTTGTGTCTGCGATATTATCGACGTCCAAGTCAACTAGCATTTCGGTGATGTCTTTGAGAGTAATTTGAGTTACACTCCTGCTTGTTTTGAAGAGCGTCCTTGATAGAGCAAAAGGGGGTAATATCTCTTGTTTAACAGAAGGTATATGTCACTGTAAGTTCCTTGAAGTGGACTTAGAGTGTGAATAGGTTGAAGGACAAGGCGTTTGGTTCGGGATATTTCGGCGAATGGATTGAGGACTCTCATGGGCTTCCAGCCTATCTATACACATGTAATCAGGTCAGTGACCCTAAGGCTATCACACGAACTCATCGAGAATGGAGAGATCCTACAGAACACTTGCATCAAGTTGGAAATGACCGACTAGTGGCTGTGGCATCGAATTATGGCCATATTCTTGTTAGGCAGGACGAAGGAAGTCCAAAGTTCCTAAATGACTACCTCCCTGAGAGCCTTCAATTCGCGGGTGGGATTGGATACCTGACCGACGGCAGTGTTGTCCTCAGTACCTACTATTCAGGAAACGAGGAGTCCTTTGAGAGAGTCTTTGGGACTGGATATTACAGGAAGAAAGTTGCGGGGAATGGCCTTGTTGCTGACCAGACGATTTTTGCACCATATGGGGACGACCCTCTCCTGATATCCCAAGTGCACATAGAGAACAACCGCAGTGAAGATGTTGACCTAAGATGGATTGAATACTGGGGATCGCAGCCATATCAATTCTCGATGAAGTCCTTTGTAAAGGCTGCAGTGACCAAGCAGCATCCTACTACGCTCAGGAGAGAACTAGCTCGCCGTTTCTCTCATAAAACTCGAATAGTCCACGACACCAAAGGCCTAGAAGACACGCTCATCTTCACTGGTGAGCCCCTTGGTGCGAAGCTGTACTGGAGATTTCTCAGGTTCATGCTTCATTTTGTGGGGAAGGAAACAACAGGGGGGCCAATCAGGTTTCCTGTCAAAGAATCTGTGTTGGAGGACCTCTCTCCACCTCCTGTCTTTCTGGTTTCGTTGGACGCTCCATGCGATGGATACACAACGAATGCCTCTAGCTTCTTTGGGGACGGCGGAGTTGAAGCGCCGGAAGGCATTCAGATACCGTTTCAGAGCTTTCCTGCACCCTCAAGTGAATCAGAATCTGGCCTCTTTGTTGAGCGGAAAATCAGCCTTAGACCCGGTGAGAGCAAAACACTCTACTTTGCTTACGGATATTTGCCGGATGGCTTCGATTTGAAGTCACTGATGACGAAATACGAAGCAACCTATTCTGACATCCTATCCATAACATGTGAGCAATGGAAGAAGAAGCGAATAGAACTTGACCTGGGTGATGAAAGGTGGGTCAATAGAGAGCTCGCTTGGCATAACTACTACCTACGGAGCGCTCTTACATATGATAGTTTTTTCAAAGAGCACATTCTTTCTCAGGGACATGTCTATCAGTACCTCATTGGATTCCAAGGAGCTGCTAGGGACCCCTTGCAGCACGCCTTGCCATTTGTCTACTCAGATCCTTCTATTTCAAAGAGCATCTTGCGATATACTCTCAAGTCAGTCCTGCCTGACGGTGAGATTCCTTATGGCATCACAGGCAGCGGAATGAGGATGCCCTCTCCTTTCAGACCCAGCGACCAAGAGATGTGGTTACTCTGGTTGGCGAGCGAATACATTTTGGCCACGAGAGACCTCGCATTTCTGGATGATATACTTCCCACCTATCCACTCTATGGACGGAAGGCCGGCGCGGCAAAGGTCCGAGAAACACTCCATCGGTGCTATCTTCATCTGACTGAAACGACTGGGACTGGAAGGCACGGTCTGCAACGGCTATCCAATGGGGACTGGAATGATGCCATGGTTCTTGGGTATGTACCAAAAGGCCTCCGCAAAGAGGTCGAAGCAGCCGGAGAGAGTGTGCTGAATGCGGCAATGGCGTCCTATTGTCTTAGCGCATATTCACAATTACTGGAGTACGCAGGCGAGGCTACTTCGGCCAGAGATGTAGAAAAGCATGCCGAGGCGCAGCGAAGAGCCGTTCGAGAACAATGGGTTGGAAACTGGTTCAAGCGGTCATGGCTCACCGATGAGCTTGGATGGGTCGGTGAAGATGCTCTGTGGCTTGAGCCTCAACCCTGGGCAATCATCGGGGGTGCCGCCACTCCCGAGCAGAGAGGGAAACTAGTTGCATCGATTGATGAGAATGTGAGGAAGCCCCAGAAGTGCGGCGCAATGATACTAGGAAAGGCAGACACGAAAATGGAGGGCGACCCGGGTACTGGGACCAATGCTGGAGTATGGCCTTCTATTAACGGGACACTGGTATGGGCACTTTCATTGGTAGATGGTGCAATGGCTTGGGATGAATGGAAGAAGAATTCCCTGGCATTTCATGCAGATGCCTACCCCGATGTATGGTATGGTATCTGGAGCGGTCCTGATGCCTATAACTCCAATCTCTCAATCTATCCTGGCGGTACCATCTATGGTGACCTTCTCAAATCCGAAACGAAAAAGTCAGAGGATGACGAGGGGAGCCTCGGCGGCGTATTTTTGGGAATGAGCTGGACTGACTTTCCTGTTATGAATCTGCATTCTCATGCATGGCCGCTCTACTCAATTTCCAAGCTACTGGGTATCGAGTTTAGAGCACAGGGCATCGATATCATGCCATCACTTCCTAAGGAATCATTCAAGTTCTCATCACCCCTACTTGAACTCGAACAATCTATTGATAGCTTCCGAGGGAGGTACTCTCCTCTGTCGAAAGGCGTTTGGACAATCTCACTGAAACTTGACAATCATACTACGAATCGAATTTCTAGGTTGGTGGTGAATGGCAAAGAGGTAGATGTGCTTCTACAGGAAGGCAGAATTGTGTTTTCAGGAGAGGGGTCCTCAGAACAGCCGCTCAGATGGGAGATAGTGTTCCGAACTCGCTCAAGTACTCCATAGGAGAGATGATGAGATGTCGTCGCGTGACCTAACGCTTGCCGCAATTGAAGGGAATGCAGAAAGAGTCCCGTTTAATCCCTTCATTATGCATCTGGCAGCAGCTCTCCACGGAGTGGATTACAGCAATACCTACTGCAGGGATGCAAATACATTGGTCAAAGCTCAGATTGAGTGTGCAGATAGGTTTGGTATTAATCATGTGTGTGTATCTACGGATGCCTACAGAGAGGCAAGTGCATGGGGTGTCGAGCTTGACTTCTCTGGGCATACTCCTATTGCCAAGAAGTATCTGGATATCGATTTGTTTAATCAGTGCGGACCTCCTGACCTTGCATCTTCAAAACGAATTCAGGATCGAATAGAGGCTGTTCATCTGTTCAAGGAGAGGGTTGGTCGTACTCAGTGTGTAGTAGGTTGGATTGAGGCGCCATTCGCTGAGGCGTGTTGTCTTTTCGGCCTGATGGATGTGTTGAAACTAGCACGGAGAACCAATTGGACTGAGCTAATGAAGGCAATCCTAGAGC
>CAYPUO010000158.1:0-6651 GCA_964413775.1 uncultured archaeon | reverse complement strand
GATTATCTCTGTTTCACTCTCATCTGTCACTTCTAGAGCAACAAATCGCTTGATGAGGTGCTTCAACTCATCACGCTGGCTATTGGTGAGCGGTCGCTTGGATATAATCCTAATCTCGTCAAAGCCTAGCAAGTACTTGCTTGTGATGCTCCACCGTAGATTAGGCTCAATGGGTATTGAGGTCGAGCGAGTTTCACCTGCCTTGGGAATCCTAGGATCGATGATAAGGCATCCGTCCTCGCGTTCAGCAACAACTACTGGGTCGCCCTTCTTGAGAGATTGCCGTACAATCCAGTCCTTTGGTAAGATAATGAGAAATGAGCCACCTCTCTCTTCGCTGGTTTCTTTGTCTCTCTGGACTCCGGTCTGTTGCAGGCGTCTAATGTTCAATTGAAACGACCTCGTATCAGTAGATAGCGCGATATGAAGTAAAAAGTTGCTACTAATACATTTAACGCACTATTGACTGGTAGCAGTAAGCAGACGTTTTAAAACAGAAGCTCTTCCAATTACTATGATGACCAAGTGACGGAAACGATTCGAAAGAGCCTATTGAGAAAACTTGTATCCTCGGGCTATCAGGTATCACCGGATGCACTGGACTATATCACTAGTCTGGATACACCGTATGAAGTTGTTGAGATGATACTGGGAGGAGGACTTGGACTAGATGTCCCATCAGTTATCTCTCGAGACTTTGTCGCATCGTTTCTTGATGCAACTGATGAACAGAGTGCATCAGACTATCCCCTCCTTTCCGAGAGAGAAGAGACCGCGCAACTGGAAGTTGAAGTTTTCAAGCAGGAAGAGCCAGCGGCTGAGGAGAGCAGTCGGAAGATTCGGATTCTAAAGGATCCACAGTTTTCCAATGTTGGCTCAGCAGGTACGATTGAAGACTTTGCCGATCTGTTCAAGGACCGCTTTGAGCGAATGAAGAGAATCTACATGAGCAGGATAGATACGGCAAATGCAATATCTCCCAAGACTGCACGAATGCAGCGGGCCGATGCGCGCAGAACGCGGCTCGTGGATAAAGAGGGCGGCAAACGAGAGCGTCGAATCAGCCAGACCGTAATTGGCATTGTGAGCAACAAGAGTGTAGCATCACACTCACATAATATCATCCTTGAACTTGAGGATAGCGAAGGCACAATTACCTGTATAATCCCCTCAGGAAGAGAAGGGCTTAACGGCGCACGCCTCCTTGAGAACGGGAACTCCGTGCTCCTAGATGAAGTACTGTGTGTTTCGGGATATGTTGACCGAGACGGGAGACTGATTGCAAATGACATCATCTTTCCGGACATACCGACAGCGAGAGAGATTGGAAGAGCCAAGAGGGATGTGTATGCTGCGTTCATATCAGATACTCACTGTGGGAGTGAGGAGTTCTTGGAGGATGAGTTCGACTCGTTCATTGACTGGCTCAACATGAAGGATGTCGATACAGAAGATCGGGAGAGAGTCAGAAAGATAGAGTACTTGTTCATTGCAGGAGACCTTGTTGATGGCATTGGCGTGTATCCCAACCAGGAAAACGACCTACGAATTCCTGATGTTGTTGGACAGTATGAGCTGATAGCAAAGAAACTCCGGCGGGTCCCAGAGAGAATCACAATGATTACAATTCCGGGGAATCATGATGCGTCTAGACAGGCCCTTCCAAAGCCACCAGTTCCTGAGCTCTTTGCTGAGCCGCTCTATAACTTGGGTGATAGAATGATGCTCATGGGCGACCCGTGCCAGGTCCTGGTAGAAGGTGTCAACGTCCTTATCACTCATGGCGACGCGATGGATGACCTGGTGGTCAACACACCAGGAGCTTCGTATGTTTCCCCAGCAATAGGAATGAAGGAACTCCTGCGAAAACGACATCTTGCACCACTCTACGGAGGGAAGACCGAACTTGCACCTCTACACAGGGACTGGATGGTAATAGAAACCCCACCTGATATCGTACATTTCGGACATGCACACCATAACTGTGTCGACAACTATCGTGGTGTCCAGATTATCAATTCTGGTACATTCCAGTCACAGACCGACTTCATGCGAAAGCAGGGGATTATCCCGACCCCCGGGATTGTGACTCTGGTCAACCTGCACACTGGAGCACCTGAATTGAAGCTCTTCTATGACCTATCGAAGATGGATAATGGCAGCGGATAGATTGAGCTCATTGCCTATCAGTGTAGCAAGTCCTTGGAGATTTTAGAGAGACGAGCATCTTCATCAAGAATCGTGCCGATGTGAGTCTTGCTGATAGCTAAGCGAATCTTCTTTGTACGCCCATAGCGCCCCTTTGAAACAATAGTAGTATTGATTAGTCCCAGCATGTCTAGCTCACTGATGAGGTCGCCTACTCGTCGTTGGGTAAGGGTATCAAGAGACAACTTCTCCGCGATCTCTGCATATGCGTTGAAACACTCACCTGTGAAAATCTCACGTCTTCCTGAGTTTGTAAGCGCGTATACTGCAATAAGGACCGCCTTTGACTGCATGGGGAGTGTCTTCACAGTCTCGGTGATAGTATCACGTTCAATGAATTTCTGTGCCTCTCGGACATGCCCCTGTGTGACCTCATTGTCGCCTTTTCGCTCGGCGAGTTCTCCTGCAGTACGTAGAAGATCTAGAGCGCGTCGTGCATCACCATGTTCTTGGGCGGCGAGGGCTCCGACTAAGTTAATCACACCCTCATCTACTATCGCACCTGTATTGAAGGCAAGGGCAACTCTCTGCTGGAGAATGCCTCGTAGCTCAACAGCATTGTATGGTGGGAATATCACTTCTTCTTCTCCGAGAGTTGAGAGGACGCGAGGATCCAGTACCTCCTTGAACTTGAGGTCATTGCTAATTCCAATTATCGAGATCCTGCTGTTCTCAAGGTCGCCATTCATTCTTGTCAGTCCATAGAGAATGTCGTTTCCTTGGTTGATGTCTCGCTTTACAAGGCTGTCAACTTCGTCCAGGACTACAACGAAGATGGTAGGCTTTGAGTCAAGCTTTTGCATTAGGATATTTCTAATTTCATCAGTTGGGAGACCTGTAAAGGGGATTGATGAACCATCCGGCATGGTGGCATTGATATCATCACAGAGCTGGCGTAATACTCTGTAGTTGGTGCCGACTATACGGCAGTTAACATGGGCCCGTATTGGTACCTTAATCTGACTCTGCTCCGCCTTTGAAATCAAGAGATCTAGGACATACTTCGCAACGACTGTCTTGCCCGTGCCAGTCTTACCATAGCATAATATGTTCGAGGGAGGAGCACCTCGGAGTGCCGGTCCAAGGATAGAGCCTATGCGGTTCATCTGGTCTTCTCTGTATGGTAGTTCATCAGGCACATATGTGGGTCTCAGAGCATCACGGTCTCTGAATATAGCCTGGCCATCCAGAAACTTGTCGAAGAGCTTGTCAAGTTTGGGGGGCTTCGCCAACTGATTAGATCAACTCCTTCCGAAGGTTCCACTGGATTTCCACTGGAATTCCTATGTTTCCACTGGAAACTTGAAGCTCAGATAAAGCTACGTATTACTAGTCTGTGTCGGTTTCAAAGAGTTCATCAGGCATAAATGTGCGCATGGGATTGATTATCATGCGTCTACGGGATCTTGAGATTGCTTTGCAGTCAATTGACAGGTTTGACACGTATGATATCTCATCGTATAGACTAGAGAGCTACCCTACGCCAGCTGATATCGCTTCATCTATTCTGTATGCTGCTGAGATGGAACACAACGATATCAAGGGAAAAGTTGTATGTGACTTGGGCTGTGGAGATGGTGTGTTTGCACACGGCGCGGCACTACTCGGAGCGAAGTACGTTATAGGAATTGATATACAAAGCAAACCTTTAAAGACGGCTCAACAGAATTCAACACTGCTCGGAACAGAGAACAGGATAGGTCTTGTGCTTGGGGATGTTTCCACCCTTGCACTCAGGAAGTCCATAGACACTCTATTCACCAATCCACCCTTCGGGGTAAAGAAACGTGGCATGGATATGGTCTTCCTCAGAAAGGCAATGTCGATTGCCAAGGTGATATACAGCATCCATCTTGCTGGTCCAGATGGAAAGAACCGAGCATTCCTGAGCTCGAAGATTGAAGAGCTTGGAGGGACTGTGACCCAGATTGAATCCTTCCAGTTTCCGATAAAGGCGATATATGAACGACATCATAAAGAAAAGCACTTGGTTAGTGTTGATTTGTATAGGACTGAGAAAGTATAGGATTATTGGTTGACGAGTGTGAGAAGAATGGCCAATGTAGAACAAGGAGAATCAGTAGTTCCCGGAGACCAGTTGTGTGTGATAGAGGAGCTAATGCCTAGCTTCGGCACCTATGAAAAAGAGGGTGTTGTATATGCTGCAACTGCCGGATGGGTTTCAATGGACTTGAGAGGACGAAATATTAGTGTGTCAGGTGAGAAAGGTACTAGCAGACTAGCTCTCCCTGTCAAGGGTGATGTGATGGTCGGCGAAGTTGTAATAGTCTTCGACCAAAGAGCAGAAGTCAACTTGGTAAAACGTAATGATCAAGACATCCTTAGCGGACTGGTAGGCGAGATTCATATCAGCAATGTCACAAGACGCTATGTGAAGAGTATGCAAGATGTCCTCAAACCTGGTGACATTGTGAGAGCAGTTGCCCTGAACACTCATGAGATACCAGTCCACTTGACTCTTGTCGGACCTGAGCTTGGTGTGCTGGTAAGTAGCTGTTCCAAGTGTGGGAACAGGCTAACGCTTACAACATACAACAACTTGATATGTCTGAGGTGTGAGAACCGAGAAACGCGGGAAGTCGCAAATGACTATGGCCAGTACTTTGGGCTTGAGGTGCGACAAGACCTTGCTCCGCGACGACGGTCCCCCTCACCTCGACGGTATGATGACAGACGCGGAGGTGACCGCAGGTTCTCAGACCGTAGAGACCATAGGGGTGGTGGTCGCCGCTATGGTGACCGCAGAAATAATAGGCGACACGATGACAGGAGGAGATAATTATGGAACCTCGAGTTATTGAACATAGTCGATATGAACTAAAGATTGAGATTGGTGGAGAAGGGCATTCCTTTCCAAACCTACTACGAAAGACATTGTTAGAGGAGCCAGCTGTGGACTTTGCGGGGTACAGTATAGATCACCCACTCCTTGCAAGCCCCGTCTTCACCCTGAGGACCAATCGCAGACAAGCAAACGTAGTCATGCGAGAAGCTCTGGAGAAGATGCTCGCTCGGACGGAAGAGTTTCGAAAGAAATTTGCTCAGATTGCGGCTGATCAGGGTGTAGACTAGCCTCGGGTCCCCGGTCCGGTGAGCGAGATGTGGGACAACTTTGTCCAACACGATAACATCGAGTCAATAATGAAAGATAAGGGGCTCGCTCAAATTGGTGACAACCTTGTCAACTTCTTTTACTCCCTTGCTAAGTCAGTTGCTACAAGTGTTGCGTCTGGTGAGAAGGTGAGGGACTCGGTCCTTGCAAAGGCGATTAGAGCAACATCGGTATATCATCACATGGGAAGAAGAACGGATCCTGGCCGTGCAGCTGACGCATATGAAGCGATAATTGCGTACCTATGGATGAAAGACAAGCTGGACATAAAGGATGTTGTCCGATTCCTCACAGATAGACTGGACATAGACTCAACTACGAATAGGAAGAAGGAAGCAGAGATCTCCTCAGAGGCATTCAGACTGCTCTTAGAAAGCATCTCAGACAGACTCCCACAGTAATTAGAGCTCCAACAAGACTGACATACTTTAGGAGGTTTAGCAAGGCTTTAATTGACTAGCGTGTCGTGTGATGAGAACCGAAGGGAAATGAATAATGCAGTTCTGTGACAAGTGTGGTGCGATGCTTGGGACAGCAAGGGATGAAGATGGGAATATCGTCATGAAGTGTCGGAGCTGCGGGTATGTTACTAGAGTGAATGGTGAACAGAAATACACTCAAGAAGTGAAGAGGACAGCCCGCGACAAGATCGTCGTTGTAGATGACGAGTCTATTCCTATGCCAAAGACAGCGGCCAATTGCCCAAAGTGTGGCAATAACGAAGCATACTACTGGACAGTCCAGACAAGACGAGGGGATGAAGGGGCCACAGAGTTCTATAGGTGTACGAATCCAGACTGCCGATATACATGGAGAAACTATGGTGGCTAGTACGCCGGCCCTCAGATAGACAGTCTGTAGAAGTGGTGTACTTATTACTGGTTTTCCTATAGAAAGGAGTGAGTGTGTACTGGTTGACAACAGAGGATGTAAGGAACAGGTATCGGCAACCAGCTAAGCTGGTGCGCGTAAGAGACCTAACTCCTGATACACCGAACCCTGTCAGGATAATGTGCATTGTCGTCGAGGCGCATCCTGGTGTTGCACTGGTACAAGATATCATCGGAGAACCTGCAAAGCAGGGCTCGATCAGAATCGATGTCGATGGACAGCTCAAGATAGCTGAGAAGTATATGTTAATAGGGGATGTGAAGATGACTACAGGAGCTGCCGGTAAAGAACTCAGACTGATTGTATCGACAATTCACAACATAAATACACTCGATGTGAAGCTTTACAAGGAAGCTTTGGATGACCCGTTTCTCAAGCGGAAGTAGTGAGTGAACCACAACAACACGAAACCTCTGTGT
>CAYPUO010000157.1:0-6652 GCA_964413775.1 uncultured archaeon | reverse complement strand
ATGTTTAGGTGATTCGGGGCATGGATGTCGCTAAAGCCCGCAACCGTGCCCATCTTCTCACCATTTATCATGACAGAATCTCCGATGGCAATAACGCCTCCCTGTTCAATCTCAAAAAACCCAATGTAGAGCACAGAATCCACCTGTTGACCCGGCTCTGCCTGAGCATCATCGGTAACGGTGAGCTCTTGGATGGAATTCTTTTCTGTGCATCTTGTCCGAGGATGTATTAGCCAAGTTTCTCTTTTAGTCAATCTGAGACCCGAAAGTGCTACAACTCTGCCAATTACCTGCCTTTTCAATGATGTTTTCCAATGGTCTGGGATTTTTCTTGCTTTGTATGGTTCTGCCATTTTCTAACCTCTTTCTTTCGCTTGCTCAGGATGGAGCCAGTCACCAACTGCATGGCATGCAACCAGCCTGTCACCAATAACTCTGAGCTCTGGCTGTACTTCTTTGCAGACACTCCTTGTATAGATACATCTGGGATGAAATCTACAACCGGATGGAATGTCTACAGGATTTGCAACTTCTCCTTTTGCTGGAAGGTCGCATTTGTGATGCTTCGTTCGAGGGTCCAAAGTTGGAAGGGCTGCTTTCAACAGCATTGTATACGGGTGGTATGGTGTCTGCAGGATGTCACAGCCTGGCCCCTGCTCAACAATTACTCCAACATACATGACTCCGATTCTGTTACACATATACTGAGCACTTGCAAGATCGTGTGTGATCAGTAACAACGTGAGATTATACTCCTCTTTCAACCTCATAATCAAATTAAGAATCTCAGCACGTACAGAGAGGTCAAGCATCGATACTGGCTCATCTGCAACTATGAATGTCGGCTTGAGGGCAATGGAGCGAGCTATGCTTAACCTCTGTCTCTGACCGCCGCTAAGTTGATTAGGATACTTCTCAAGGAAGACCTTGGTGGGAAGCAGTCCGACCTGAGTGAGTAGGTCCGCAGTCTTTTCCTTATCATCCTCGTTCTTAGCAAGCATTTTGTGAATCTCAAATGGCTCAGCTAAGATTTGATAAGCTTTGTACCTCACTGGGAGACTACTGAACGGATCCTGGTAGATAATCTGCATTTCTTTCCTTAGTTTCCTCATTTTCTTCATTGAGAGGTGTGTTATTTCTTCTCCCTCGAATTTCAGAATGCCCCCGGTGGGTTCTAACAGCCTAATAAGAAGTTTTCCCAGTGTCGTCTTCCCACATCCTGATTCACCCACGATGCCAAAAGTTTCCCCTTTTCGTATTTTAATGCTAATTCCATCTACTGCACGAACGAAAACTTCTCTCTGCCTAGCCAGAGTTTCGGACATTCCCTTTCTAAGGGGGAACCATTTTTTCAGGTCCTTGGTTTCGATTACAGTGCCTTCTGAAGTCATAGACTCAAATCTCCTTCCAATGATGGCATTTAATTGACGAGTCCTTTCTACCAGGAATTTCCTCTTCAACAGGATGTTCTCTCTGGCAAATCTCCGTTGCGTACGGGCATCTAGGATGAAAGGCACAACCCGATGGAACACTAATCAAGTCTGGTGGAGCACCTGGAATCGACCTCAATTTCTTGTTCAAGTCATCAATTGTCGGAAATGATGCTAGTAGTCCCTGAGTATAGGGATGCTTGGGGTCTAGGACCAGGTCAACTGAATGCCCAGTTTCCACAATGCGACCCGCATACATAATTGCAATTCTATCGCACATCTCTGACAGTACTGCCAAATCGTGAGTAATCCAGATTACTGACAGCTCCAATTCAGTTTTCAGTTTGTCAATGAGCTTCAGTATCATATGTTGAACCACAACATCTAGTGCTGTCGTTGGTTCATCGAGAATGACAATCTCAGGTTCTAACATAAGTGCCAAGGCAATTAGAACCCGTTGCTTCATTCCGCCGCTAAACTCATGGGGAAAATTATCAACGCGCTTTGATTCAATGCCCACCATTTTGAGAAGATTCATTGCCCGTTTCCTTGCCGTTTCTTTGTCGAGCAGATTCTTAACCAAAGCTGGTTCAACCATCTGTTCACTAATTCGCAACATCGGGTTCAGTGCGTGCATTGATTGCTGGAGAACTAGTGAGATGTCTTGCCATCTATAGGCCAAGAACTCCTTTTCGGTGAGCTTGAGAAGGTCAACATCTTTGTACATTGCAGAGCCATTCACGACCTTGTTTGGTGGCTGAATAAGCCTAAGAATTGACATTGCGAGAGTTGTTTTTCCACATCCAGACTCACCAGCGATTCCCAGAGTTTCGCCTTTGTTAAGGAAAAAAGAGCAATCATCAACTGCAATGACTGTTCCAGCGAAGGTATAGTAATGCGTTGTGAGGCCCTTCACTGAGAGTAGTTCCTTCATCGTTCTATATTTCCTCCAGTGAAGCACCGAATATTTTATTCAACCCCTCGCCAACCAAGTTGAACCCGAATACTGTGAGAAAGATGAGCGTGGCTGGCACCATGGTGGTCCACCAGACTCCTGACAGTATAAATGGTCGGCCTGCATTCAGGTCAGTTCCCCATTCCGGAATGGGTGGTGGTACCCCTAGGCCCAAGAATCCAAGTCCAGCAATGCTGAGAATGGATGTAGCAACGCTGACCGTGAACACAACAACGATAACGGAGAAGCATAGAGGATAAATGTGCTTGAAGATAATGTACATATTTCCAGCTCCAAGAGATACCTCTGCCTCAACGAATTCCTCTTCTTTCAGGGCAATAGATGCACTTCTAGTCGTTCGATAGAATTTGGGTACTAGCGCTATGGCAACAGCAAGTGCCGTGAAAAGCAGTCCTCCTCCAAGAGAAGTAACTATTAGCAGTGCAGTCAGGAACACAGGAAATGCGTATAATGCATCCATTGGAAGTGTCACAAGTCGGTCTATTGTACCACCAAAATATCCCATCAGCACCCCTAATGTCGAGCCCAATAGCGTAGCAATTCCGACAGCAAGAAGTCCGGCAAGCAGCGAGATTCTGGCGCCGTATATAGCTCGGCTAAGGACATCCCTTCCAAGGGCATCTGTTCCAAGCACATATGGGAAGCTCCCAGGAGGGAGATTAACCGCATTCCCATTGATCTCGTAGGGATTGAACGGTGAAAGAACATCAGCAAAGACTGCAAAGAAGATGATCGTTATCACAATAAATGCGCCAACAAAGAAAAACAAGCGGTCACCCTTTTCCAGGGCCCAGACCTTATTCTTCTTTATGCGTTTCCTAACCGAGTCAACAATGTTCAACAATTGATTCATTTGTCTTCCTCTCAGTATCGCACCCTCGGGTCGAGATAGTAGTAAGAGATGTCTATTATCATCCCGATAATGGATGTAATGAGCACAAAGGCTGTAATCACTCCCTGAAGGAGGATGAAATCTCTCGCTGATGCCGCAACATACAGAAGGTCCCCTAGTCCCTTCAGTGAGAAAACCTCTTCAATAAGGATAGATCCTGTAAGCAGTGATCCCGCCTGAAGAGCAATTAAGGTTACTACTGGCAACACTGCGTTCCGGTAAGCATGCTTATCCACAATTTGCTTGAGGCTCAGCCCTTTTGCTTGCGCAAGCAGACAGAATGTCCGTTTCATGGCCTTCACAGTTTCCGAACGCGTTAGCCGAATAGTTACTGCCATGTAGTAAGCTGAGAGGCAGAGCACTGGTAATACGAAATGAGATGCAGCATCTAAAAATCCCCATAAATCCCCAGCTAAGAGAGTGTCGACTAGTATCATCCCCGTCACAGTCGGCGGATTCACATTCGGGCTCTTTGTGCCAAACACCGGCAATATCCCTAGCCAAAGACCAAAAATGATTTGGCAAATAATACCAAGTACATAGACAGGAATAGCATAGAAGAAAAGCGACATTGCACGGAGACTATGATCTTGCACCTTTCCCGCTTTCAGTGCTGAGAATTTGCCTAGAATGACTCCAAGTCCAGAGGAAACGATCCACGAGAGCACTGATAGTTGAAGCGTGACTCCTGCTCGAGCCGCAATCAGCGAATTCACACTCTCCCCGAGAACGATTGATTGGCCAAGATTGCCCGTGAAGACCCCAGCAACATAATCAAAATACTGGAAAATAAGCGGCTTATCTAAGCCTAGCCTTGCTCGTATTGTATCGATGAATTGCTGGGATGCTCCTGGGCCCACCATTGCGTCGACAGGGTCCCCCGGGAGAATGTGTACAGCAAAGAAAATGAAGGTGAGAAGAATCAGAATCACGCCTATCATCGTAACGAAACGATACACCACAAACCTTCGAAATCCCATGTGACCAGCCCCAGTGTAATGTGGAATTGAGCCACCCATTGGCGGTATAAATTCTTAATCATTTCGACATTCTTTCAATATATACTTTCTCACTTCACAAACATTTTAATAATTATCCAAAATATTAACGGTTTTGCGAAATCTTTTTATAGTCGCTCTTGCAATAACTTCGCTTCAGAGGAGAAGAAGATATGGCTGATAAAAAGAAAATATCTCTTGCTGTAATCCTCATTGTTGTTATTCTGGGAGCTGGAGCAGGCTATTTGATGCTTACTGCTCCGCCTACCGGTAACTACTCCATTACCGTGGGTACAACCTATGAGATTGGTAGATGTCCACATCCCCTCACGGTACAGGGTGGAGATGACCCGGTAGTCTTTAACATATTTGAAGGATTGTTTGGGTATATTGGTAACACACTCCAGATCGAACCCGTTCTGGCCACTGACATGGGGACAGTGTCGTCAGACGGACTGAATTACACGTTTTCGCTCCGACAGGGAGTCAGATTCCAGGATGGTACGCCCTTCAATGCGTCGTGCGTGGACTACTACTTTCACCTAATATTCACCCATGGTGCAGGTGTTACGTATGTTTATACTCAAGGGTTACTGAACCACACTGAAGTAGTAGATACATATACCATCAAATTTGTTCTGAATGCCCCTAATTCTGACTTTATTGATGCGCTTTGCAATTTTGCGGGGATGATTCCAAGCCCAACGGCAATTAATAAGTACGGAGTTGACCATGTCAATGACCATCCAGTTGGGACTGGACCATTTAAACTCAAGAGCAAGATAGTTGACACTGAGGTTGTTCTGGAACGAAATGATGATTGGTGGCAATTGAAGAATGGAAAATCCATAACCGTTTCTCAAGTTGTCTTCGTTCAGGTGGCCGACCCGGCGACTCTCAAGCTTTCACTGGAAAACAATGAAATCGATCTCACCTATGGTCTCTTCAACGCGCCAGACTATCCGAGTCTATTGAATAATTCTAACCTCAAATCGTATGATGTAAGTGCTAGCTCCTCATGTCGCTGGTTGACATTCAATATGAATGCCTCTCTCTGGGATGTCTTCTCTCAGAAAGAGATGAGACAGGCATTTGCTTACGCCATTCCATACGATGAAATAATCAGTGTTGCACTAAACGGTCTAGGTGAGAGACTATATAGCTACTTGCCTCCTGAGTATGCAGGCTATAAACATGTGTTCAATTACACCTACGATCCGGCAGAAGCCCTAAGTCTCATAGCAGATGCTGGTTTTACACCACCAGTTGCAGTGACGCTCCACATTACACCTGACCACTATGGGTCAGCTGAAGCTAATATAGCAGCTTTGATCCAATCACGAGCCGCAGCTGCAGGATTTACTGTTTCAATTGTTCAAGAGGAATATGCTGCCTACAAGACCTCCTATAAGACCACAGGAAGTCAAGAGATGTGCCTTTGGGGATGGAATGCGAACTATGTTTCAACTGATGATTGGAACACTCAGTTCATGTCCTCTTATGGCTGGGGAACTGGGTACTCGATGGTGACTGCAGGAGACATGGCAGGGCTCTATCCGTACGTCGATAACCTCGTCCAGGAAGCTGCGGCGACAACCAACTCAACTCGAAAAATGGAGATCCTAACTGAGCTTCAAGAACTATGGGCCGAGTGGGTGCCCAACATCTTTGTGTGGAGAGAAACCCAATATGAGTTCAGTAGAGCCAACATTCAGGGTCTGGTTTACGGAGCTACAGGGTGGAACTTCCATCTGTATAATCTCATAAAAACGTGATTTCCCTCCTTCGGGCCTTTTGCTGGTCAAGTAGACCTTGCAAAAGGCCTCACTTTTATTGAATTCAGATACACGCAGTTACAAGAGGTAAGATAAGGTGGAAGATACACTGGAAGCATGGATTAATAGAGATAGCAATTCGATTGCAAGGAGATACAGGTTTCCCTCGTTGATGATTAAGAAAGCCGCAGGAGTATATCTTGTAGATGTAAACGATAAGAGATACCTTGATTTCACCTCTGGTGGACAAACTGCAAATCTTGGCCATAGACATGCACTCATCATCTCAGCTGTGGAATCCCAGCTTGAGAAAACCGGCATGGCACCGTTGGGGTGGATCCTTAATGATGTGAGAATTCAACTTGCAGAAACATTGAAGAGAGTCGTACCCGGTCGGAACAGAAGGGTAGGGTTCTGCAATACGGGGTCAGATGCAACAGAATTGGCTTGGAGAATAGCAGCAGAACATACCTCCAGACCAATGGCGATATGCCACTTTGGATGTTACCATGGACAGACTTCAATGGGTGCTCTCGCTATGAACACAAGCCCCCATGGTAGGAACTATGGGGTTCCACAGG
>CAYPUO010000156.1:0-6670 GCA_964413775.1 uncultured archaeon | reverse complement strand
AACGGCTTGAACAGGGCTCACTCGAAGAGATTCTTATCACCAATGAACAGGGTCGCATTATTATGCACGGAGCGGGGGAGAAGGCGATACTGGTACTTGCAGCTAGGAAGGACATGAAGACGGGTCTGCTTGTTTACGCAGCGAAGACCGCGGCTGAAAAGATCGCACCTCTGCTCTAGGTCAGAATAGTCCTGTAAGCCAGTATATGCATCTTCTCATGAGGGATGTGTCATCTTTGGATCCATAGACTCCCTTTTGACCCCAATTATCAATGAAGAAGTTTGAACCTGTGACTAGCAGCCTCGACACTCCATCTTGTTCTTCAGATAGAAGCACCGGTCGAGGAGCACTGTGAAGTGTACCGTTATAGCTCCACGTGAATAGTCCATATGCTAGCACCGTTGCAGCATCTGATACATTAAGAGATGCCCCATTATAATCAAATGATGTTATACCTGAAGTCACTGTATGTTCTGTGATGTTCGTTACTTGGACGGATCCTGCTACTCCATTTATTACAACATATGTTGTTGGTGCTTGGTCGTAATTCAATGACATATTGAAGAGCGCTAGCAGCTGGTTTGCACCATAAAGATCTAAGCTATCGTTGCTTCCTCCGATGATCATCAAGTTTCCTCCTTTCTGCCAGTAAGTCCGGTATACGTCCAATTCTTGTTCCGTATATCTAATCGATGAGTTCGGCCGCTCCGATTCTCCGGCATCAGTATACTGCCATGCGCAAGGGTCCATAACAATGATGGCATCGTATTGTCGAAAATTGGCAAGAGTAATGTCCTGAGATCTCCTGATTTCCTCAACAGCAATGCCTGACTCGGTGATCTTTGAATAGGCTGATCTGAACTGACCAAATATGGAGTCTGTTGACCACGTCGTATGGCTAAAGTCAAATGCTATCTTTCTGGCGTATGGCGTCGCGTCGAACTTTACTTCTGTACTCACTGGCTCATATTCATTGGAAACAAATGTGAGAAGGCCCGTGATACCTTTCCAAGCGGTTCCCGCTGACACTCTGACTGAATATTCGATTTGACCGCTTTGGTTCAAATAGATTGTTTCAGGTCCGGTGATGAATGGTGCGAGTGTTCCAGTCTTCCTGACCACAAATATTGCATTTGAGCTTGCAAAGATCTGGACGGTTATCTCATTGGTGGAGTTCAGAAACCATCTCTCAAAATCAAAAGTGCCTTGATTCGAATCGGTGAATACCACCATTGGCAGACCATCAACCTTCTGGCTGTCATGAAGGTACTTCTTTGCAGAATCGACATCGACCAGGCCCGCACCAGTCTGCCAAGGGTCGTAGTTGAGATAGCTTGCGGTTGCAAGCAAAGTAGCCTTGACCATTCCTGGTGTCCATCTCCACTCATTTTCCTGGCAATATCGAATGAGATTTGCTGCCGCGGCAGTCACTCTTGGGGCTGCAAAACTTGTTCCAAGCAACGTGACTGAATTGTCTAAGTAGTAGCCCGGTGCTGCTATATCAGGCTTCAACACGCGCCCTATAACGGGACCATATCCTGAGAAGGCATAGGGTATTCCAGATTCGTCGACAGCAGCAACCGCTATCACCTCTGGATAGATAGCTGGGGACTCCACAGAGCTGCCAGTTGTTCCATTCTGTCCGTTGTTGCCAGTTGCAGCGACAATGACCACTCCCTGATTCCAAGCCCATTGAACGGCAGTACTGATATCGTTAGAGATTTCCGGGGATCTGCCAATGCTCAGGTTTATGATGTCGCAGTTCTCTTCCTGAACTGACCAGTGGATTGCTGCAACAACAGCTTTTGAGGTTGCTATGTCCTGGCTGTTAACAACCTTGGCATTGATGATGGCTGCATTTGGCGCATCCCTAATGATGATTCTGGTCACAGAAGTACCATGCTGGATGTGTTGTGGTTCCGAATCCTTGGGACTTGGCATGTTTGTAGAGAAGCCGTATGTTGAATTTACAAAGCTTGCTTCTGCTACTATGTGTGTTGCGATTTCATTGTCCTGATTTACTCCTGAGTCAATCACAGCGACCCGCACTGTCAAGTCTGGAGGTCCAAAGGCTCTTGGAAGGATAAGAACGGCGAATGTGTACGCAGCAATAATCATAGCCATGACTAGGAGAGCTTTACCCCTATGCTGGATATCCCCATCTAGTCCGTCGTCCATATTCGGCGCTTTCCCATATTGACATCGGCTTGTACGAGATATGAATCCTATTGATAGAGCATTGGTGCGAGCAAGACGAGTAGATATCGGTGTTGTAGGCTAGACGGTTTTGTATCTTGAGATGTCTGTGTGGTAGAGAATGGTTGGTCTCTTCTGATGAACACCAGTGATATTCTGCAGTCCAATGAAGTCCGCATGGACGACTATCCCATCCTTCAAAGACGTAGCTTTTCTGTGGTCCTCTTCCTGTCTCTTGGAATCTCTGCTGGATCTCTATTCCATGCTTTTTCTAAGAGTGAAATGTATATTTGCCGAGTACCATCATGGCTTGCTTGGTAACTCTACTCTGAACTTTAGTCCTCCAAATGAGTTACCATCGCTGCTCTTGGCGACATGTATGCTTCCATTGTATCTATTTACAAGAACCTTTGCAAGAGGGAGACCTACGCCTCCGCTAGGATTACGTGACTGCCAGTCAAAAAGGCTCGCAATATCTGAGACTGGCGTATTGACACTATTGGATGATACTTCAATAGATGCGATGGATGCTTCTTTGTTATTACTCGTAATCTCAATCGTTATCTTGACGTCTGGTGTTCTGGCGTTGTCGATAATGAATCTGAGTATGCTGAAGAATGCATACTTGATGATAGACTCCGCCAGAACAGTGCAGCTCTTTGGAGGAAAGCGAACATTAAAGTCAATATCATGTTTGGGATAGACCTCGCCGATGTTGTGCATTGCCTGCTCAACACTGTCCATCAGATCAACCTCAAGGAATCTTGGTTTTGTTTCGCTCGCCCTGACCATGAGCTTTGTTTCGCTAAGCAGTATCATCGACCTATTGATTTCATCGTTCACAATAGCCAGTGCCTCACGGGCATCTGGGTCTTCGCCGACTTCATGTGATGCCATTTCAACACCAAGGAGAATTCCTTGGATTATATTTCCCATGTCATGACTGAGCAAGTCTAGATAGAATGCAGACTTCTCTTGCTCGCCTTTATATCTCGACAGCAGCTCAGAGAGCTGTTCGCTCTCAAGTGCCTCAAGCGATCCTGTGACATCTGTAAGTGCTATCATGACGGAGAGTGGTGTCCCATCGGCACCCAATTCGTGTGTGATAATATCCACCTTGAACCGTTTGGCAGGGCCTAGAGGATCAATGGTCATACTTGGAATGGTGAGGCTGCTTCCAGTAAGAAATACCCTTTCAATCCCTTCTTGTAAGTAAGCGACCACTGCTCTTGCAAGCTTATCATTTGAGGCCTTTTCTTCACTTAAATTCGAAATCAAAGTGTCCTCGTACCGATTGACAACTAAGAGATTGGCCTTCATTCTCTCGTACAATCCGGCATAGGTTACAGTTCCAATGATAACTCCTCCAAGTCCGACGAGGATTACGGACATTGCCTCCATTACGATGCCCAGATCAATGATTCTGAATACTCCTGCGGCAATTCCCGTACCAAATACTAGCAGGATATAGCCCAATATGATAACCCTGTACCCTCTTTCATACTCCGGCTTCTTGATCCTGTATGGATTATTCCGAAAGTGGTTGAAGTAGTACGCAGGAAGCCCACCCAAGAGTGGTATGAGGACAATGACAGCGACTCTGCGTGCGAATTCAGGGTCTGTCAGGAGATACAGCCCTGAAACGAGTGGCAAGCTCACCACAAAGAAGGCGATGATAAGTCTCTCTGCCCATACGCTAGGTCTTCTTTCACGAGCTTCTGCGCTGACATGTAGCAGGTACACTCCCAGCACAAGAAGCGGAATGCCAAAGATATAGTCGAGAGCTCTCATTGGAGTAACGAGAGGATTGTCTGCCGGTAGGTTCAGCCAAGTATAGAGATTGATATTATGTAGCGCCATGGCAAATGCAAATCCAGCGAACACCAAGTGGCTTTTGCTGCCTTTGCTGAACGACTGATACAAATAAAAAAGGCAAACAAAGACCGAAACAACCGCCGAAAGTATGGCAACCTCGTACACCTCATTCTAACTCCCACTGTACGTCTAGCCTAATGACCGGCGTGGTCGTCATTGGTGTCCTTGTATCGTTGTATAACCTTTTCCTGTGTATATTCTGAAGACGGCGTTCACCAAGCATTGGTGGAGGCGTCATTTCTCCAAGGATTGTGATAGTGGTGATGTATCAAGGCACAATGAACCAGAAACTTCCGCTACTCAAACAAGATATATTCTTTAAGAAAAACATTCGTAGCAATGGACTGTGCTGCGCTGCTCTGGTAAGCAGTGCAGAGGGATCCTCTTGGTGATTGCCATGGACAGGACACAGTTGTTATGGAACTTAATCGAAGGAACCAATGATATGATATTCAGTGTGACAAGAGAGGGTCGCTTCGAGTATGTAAACAAGGCTTTCCTAGAGAAACTGAAATACTCCAGTGATGAATTGGAAAAGATTGCGCTCAATGATGTGGCGTTTCCTGGCTCATTGAATAGGCTGAGAGACCTCCATAAGGAAGCACTCTCCGGGAAAGAGATATTCGATGAGGAACTCACTTTCTGTAAATCAGACGGCGAAATGGTTGATGTATGTGGTAATCTAATCCCCAGATATGAGAGTGGCATACCAGTTGCAGTTGCAGGGTTATTCAGAGATATTACAGAGAGGAATAAAGCAGAACAAGAGATTAAGGCTTCGCAATCGAAAGTAGAATTCCTCCTTGATATTATGACACATGATATGACCAATATAAGTCAAGAAATCCTCTCTACTTTGGAACTCCTCAGCTTCGACCCGGGCATACGCCCTGATTTGAAGACGTTGATTAACGAGAGTATGTCTGAGCTGGAAAGGTCGTCGATGATTATATCCAATGTCAAAAAGATATCAATCATTGAGTCAGCGGGGAAGGCAGCAGAACTCAGAGACCTTGGTGATGCAATATATCGTGCTTCACTGCGTGCGCGAGCTTCTCATCGTGAGAAGAAACTGAAGCTAGAGAATGAGGTTCAGTTGCATACCTACTTCATCAGGGCTAATGCCTTTCTGGTTGATGTCTTCTACGAGCTCTTGAGCAACTCAATGAAATTCGATGAGAAAGACGAAGTCGTTGTTGAGGTCACTGCAAGCCCAATCCCGCATACTCCTTTCTTGAGAGTTGAGGTTTCAGACTATGGACGAGGGATTCCTGACACAGAAAAGGATGCAGTTTTCGACAGGGAGATTCAGAGAAAGGACAGCATCAAAGGATTAGGCCTAGGACTGACTCTGGTCAAAAGAATCGTTGAGTCCTTTGGCGGATATATTCGAGTAGAAGATCGAGTGCAGCTGGAGCCTGACAAAGGAACCAAGTTTGTTCTCCTTTTGAGATATTCACAAGAGGAGCAAAGTAGCACAAAAGGAGACGTTTGACCATGACATCTGTTCTGATAGTAGACGACGATAACTTCCTTCATACTGTACTGGGAAGAATTCTCAGTATTGGCGGGCATGAAGTGCTCGCACATGCGTATGATGGCGCTGAGGCCATTGAAAGATATGTGCAGCTGAACCCGAAGCCGGATATAGTCCTCATGGACCACAGGATGCCGGTCATGAACGGTGCTGAGGCGACTGCAGAAATCCACAAGATAAATCCCCAAGCTAAGATTATCTTCATTAGTGCAGATGAAACTGTGCGCGAAGTAGCCATGGCGGCCGGGGCACTAGATTTCTTGACCAAACCAATCAGGAGCAAGATTCTGTTCTCAACACTTGAGAAATACACTACAAGATAGGTCTGCCAGCGCCGTCATGCAATATGCTATGGCTCTGTCCAGAAGACGCATTCATCGGATACAGAGGACACTATTTCCGCGTATCAAGGTCGGCTTGTGTGTTTGCGTTTCGCTCCTCCATTCACAGAAATCTTAAATCAGTACCTGAGTCAACATAGCCAAAACCGCGGTAATCGGCACAGTCACTGGCTTTTTCCGGAGGCCTGATGCATGCAGAATTTCGACATTATTGCTCCTGAGATTGTAGTGCTCGCAGAAACATTTGTTGCCTTTATCCTTCTGATATCCTATGGTCTCTATCGATATTCGAACGGAATTCGGAATAAGCTCTGGGCAGTAGGTTGGATTGTCTATGCCGCTGCAGCAGTATCGAGCATTCTTACGCCAGGTATAGGCCTTGTCCCAACTGACGGCATAGGCACCAGCGGCATGCTGGCAGCTTCCGTTCTGCTGGTTGACGGCGCAAATGACCATAGACGGAAGGGTAGAGCGATTTTGGTGTACATCCTAGAGGCGTTCGTCGGGTTCGCATTCGTGCCTATCGGGATTATGGTGGGAACCACATATGGAGTTGTCTTCACGGTAGTGGGAGTGGCTACTACATATTCGTGTTGGCTTTCCGCTAGAATGTTCAGAAGAGATACGACGAGCAGAGGCTTAGACTTCTGGCTGTCATTTGCTGGGTTCCTGCTCTGGGGATTCTCGACGCTTTTGTTTATTCCGCTTGAAATGCTGACAC
>CAYPUO010000155.1:0-6681 GCA_964413775.1 uncultured archaeon | reverse complement strand
GTCCTGGTTGCCCCGAGCTTATCGATTCCGATAAAGAAGAACAGGAACCCAACGAATGTTGTGAATGCTCCGAGGAAGATGATACACCACCAGAAAATCACATTATTGTAGACCGGCAGTGTCCATGCTTGTTCACCGATGGCCCCAAATCCGAAGAGTAACGTTCCAATGACTGCCGCACCAGCATTAGCCTCTAGTGGTGTCATCATCTTCATACTCTCTTTTGCGATGGAAGAGTAGAGGCCCCAAATGCACATCGCTCCGAGTATGATGATGTTGCCAATCAGATGCTCTGGTTTGAAGTCAATGAATGCCTGCACACCTACCACGAATACAACACCCATGAAACTTACCGCAAAGCCTAGATACTGCCACTTCCTGTCAAGTCGCTCGTGGTGAAAGATGTGTGCAAAAATGCTTATGGTAACTGGATTGAAGCCTGCTATTATAGATCCTTGGGCAGCAGTTGTAAGATGTATTCCTACCAGAAAGCATACCCCATATCCAAAGATGCCAGTCAGTCCAAGTAGGAATAGCCACTTGATACGTTTTCGTGTGAATAGGGCCCTGGGAGAGGTACCCATGGCAGTGAGCAGAGAAATGAAGAGGATACTTCCGATGAGGAACCTGAAAAAGCCGATGGTAAATGGAGGTGCGATTTCGACCAGGATTTTACCTGCAACCCAAGACGCGCCCCAAGTAAATGTTGCGATGATGAGCAAGGCATAGTATTTCCCGGATCCTTCGGTCATATCTTGTTCACCAGCGTTCTTCGAGGCAGAAACACCCTGTATTAAACCGATTCCCTGCGGATTATGTCTTCTCCGCATCGAAGAGTTCATAAGCGGTTGTGCAGCATTTCCGCACAAGCGAAGAGGATTCTTGCGATGGATGATGAATTGGCTGAAATTCGGAAGCGGAAGATGCAAGAGCTCATGCGCCGATTGCAGGAGCCACCTACACCAACTGTGGCCGAGCCTTTGGGAAACGGAACTGTCAACCTGCTAACTGATGCCAGCTTCTGGAATACTGTCCAACAAACCAATAATTCGTTAATTGATTTCTATGGGGAGTGGTGTAGTCCATGCAAGATGCTGGCACCGATATTCCGTGATTTGGCCATTGATTACAAGGGCCAAGCGTTCTTCGGAAAAATCGACATAGATAGGAATCCGCGAACAACGGCTCAGTTCGGCGTCCAATCAGTTCCTATGGTGATTGCCTTCAAGCGAGGTCAGCCAATGGGTAAGCTGCCTGGTCTTAGAAATTACGTAGACTATGATCAGATTGTCCAGCGCATGATAGGCTCATAGTCTTCGAACCTGCGCAGCTGAGGGATGTGCCTTTGAAACTGGCAGTTCAAACTGCCCTGTGCGCTTTTCCTAAGGTATTGTAAGAGTGGCCTCGTGAACCGTCTGTTTGTGCCAGCCGCGCACTGAATGCACTAGCTGATTGGCTGTTATTGGAGCAGTTGCTACCTTGGTCTTCCCCACAGAATCAAGACTAGTCCAAAACCTATCACGAAAAACGCTGCCATTGTTCCCCAGAGTGTAGGAACATAGCTATCGAGGTACGGGATAAGCCAGAACTCATAACCTTGTACTGCCCAGAACGCGATGGTTTCTGCTGGATAGATAAGTAGCACACCTCCAAGGGCGAACAGCAAGATTCCAATGATACTGAGTACACATTGCTGCAAGAGCTTATTGTTGCTAGTTTTTGACACTGACATTGCCATATACTTGACGAGGACCGAAGCAAGATACGCCTTATACAAAAGAAGACACTGCCTTATTTGATATCATCAGTTTCTATCTAAGATGCAAATATCGTGTTTCTGAGAAAAACTTGCCGTGTCCAGACAGAACCGCATGAGTTTGGCAATCATAACAGAGCTTGCTCGACTTCTCCTTCTTCATGGCAGACTTAGTGACCAGTTGCGGCAATAGCTGTTGCGAAAACCTCATTTTGATGGATGGGCCTTGGAACACGGACGCAAACTGCATTGAGTCTTAGATACCTAACACAGAAGGATGATTAGATTTGTACGAGAAAGCTATCGAGCGTGCATGGGATTACTTTGGGTCTGACTATAACTGCGCACAGTCAGTCCTGAAGACAGTCCTCGAGGAGCGTGACATCAACACGCCACTAGCCACATACATCGCCGCAGGGTTTGGAGGAGGTATGGGTAGATGTGGCGAAACATGTGGTGCTGTTTCAGGGGCTGTGATTGCCATTGGAATGCTTCTCGAGCGCAATTACCCGGAACCTATTGAGCACAAAGAGAAAGCTTACGAGTATACAAAGGAGTTTATCAGACAGTTCAGAGAAAAGCATGGGACTCTGAAATGTAACGATCTTCTTGGACTTGACATAAGTACTCCCGAAGGGCATGAAAAGGGTGAGAGAGAAGGGACATTCAAGAAGAGGTGTCCCAACTTCGTCAAGACTGCTGTCACTATCCTCTTGGACATGTTTCCTTCTTGTGATCCATGTTGAGTGTGCACTGACATTCCGACGTCTCTAGAGTCTGAGTTGAGTCTTCTTGAAGTACGAACGAGTCGAAGCAAAGTCCCTCTTGTCAAAACCCATTGTGGCGGACGGCTGGTTTCACATCAATAGAGGGCTCAACTCATATCGTGGATGTGAGTTCGCGTGTGTCTATTGTGACGGATTTTCAGAGAGCTATTACGTAGACGACTTCCAGACCCACATCAGGATAAAAAAGAATGCTTCTGAGGTACTCAGAAGGGAGCTGGAGAAGGAGGGATATACTGCTCGCTCTAAGCTCGAAACAGAAACTCTTTGGGCTTTTCTCGATGATGAGGATGCAAAACGCCTGGCCATGACAAAGCCCAGGAAGCAAGTAATCGGAGTATGCGGTGGAGTATCTGACGGCTATCAACAATCTGAAGAAGAGCACCAAGTCACCCGTCGCAATCTGGAGGTCCTTCTTGACTTCGAAATGCCCGTCTTCGTATTGACCAAGTCCAAACTTGTTCTCAGAGACCTCGATGTCCTCAAGGCAATCCATCATGTGGCCTTTTCGAATATTGCCTTCACAATCACTCTTGCCGATCCTGATGTCAAGAGAGTTTTCGAACCCAAGTCTTCTTCAACTGAGGAGCGTTTTGATGCTCTGAGGCAGATTAGAGAAGCTGGCCTTTTCGGGGGCGTGATGGCTACGCCGCTCATCCCTGGGATTGGAGATACCTATGAGAACATGACTGCGCTTGCAAAATCCGCCAAGAATGCAAAGGCTGAATTCATTCTGTTTGGAGGGATGACTCTGAAGCCAGGTCGACAGAAGGAGCTCTTTCTAAGGGTCATCAAGAATAAATTCCCTGAGCATCTTGACCGGTTCACTAGTCTATATGCAAACAATGACAAGTATGGCCAGCCCGACTACTCAAAGAAACAGGTTCGCTCCATGTTGAGAGGCTATGAAGTCTGCAACAGGGTTGGCATTAGCGACAGATCCGTCAGGCACAAGATTCCTTACGAACATGACATCAACAACATTGTTTTGGGAAAGGTTCTGGACATCCTCTTTTATCAGACCTATCTGCTTGGATTCAGTAGGTCTGCAAATCGCCCATACTATGACCTGGCAGCTCGTTTGGAGCAAGGAGTTGAAGATCTTAATTTGCTCCGAGATGAGGACTCCTTGCAGGAACGACTTCTCATTGACAGCGAGAGATTAATTGATGTCAGACAGATAATGGAAACAGGTAAATGCGACCGACTGACGCGAATCCACGCGCGCATCGAAGAGCTCATCGAAGACCAGCAGCAGAAAACACAGGTGCTGTCAGGGGTGAAGGATTAGAATGGATTTCCTTATTGAGAGAGCACAAGATTGGGACGAATATCGCACAGCATGGTCGGCTCTAATGAAAGACTACTACTGGTACAAGGAGGACCCAGTTTTTGACTGGAACAAGTATGAAGAATGGAAAGAGATGCAGGAGACCTTCAGTTCACCGAACTATGGATACTACTATGCCAAGCGAAACCGCGATTCAAAGATAATTGGAATAGTCGGCATTTCGCTGAGAAATGACGCTGCGGTTATTCGCAGGTGGGAACCAGCTGTTGCAGATCGACACACAGACATGGCTGTTGCCGATTCACTGCTCGAATACGTCACTACGAAAGCTGTGGATGCTGGGAAGAGCGTGTTGGGGGTTGCCGTGAAGTATCCAGTGGGCACTCAACATGCACACTGGCATCTTGACTTGTATCGAAGACATGGTTTTGTGGCGTTTCAGCAGCCGCAGGCTGGTCTTCTCATGAAAATGCCACCGCGCCCCTTTGTTCTACCCCCAGTAGAAGGTGTGACCATCACTCATGCAGATGATTTCTCAGATGAAGAAGTAGCGGAACTAGTCGTTGCGTGTTTCACTAGTACGGAAGCCGACCGGAAAATTCACCAAGAAGATTCGTCTGTAACAGATTATCCGACTGCTCTTCAAGTTATCAAACAACTACGTTCAGGGAAGTTTATGCATTCTCACGACCAATGGCAGGTTGCTGTTGCAGATGGCAACCCTGTCGGTATCGTTGGCTCCATGATATCTCCAAATCATTCTGGTTCCCAGGTTGGAATTCTGGGTCCTGTTGGAATGCTTCCTGAATATCGCAGAAGAGAAATAACGAGCCTGCTGGTCCTCTCAGTATTGAATGCACTTCTAAAGACTGGCTGTGAGTTTACCGCAGTGGGGACACCCGAACACAACTATCCGGCAATTAGGATGTACGAAAAGTTGGGCTTCAATGACCATGAGAGACTCATTCGCTTGAGGAGGTCATTGAAATCAGAGTAGCTCAATTCGGGAATGTTGAGATACTTAGGTCACAGCTGCTCCCTTAACTGATACGTGACACTGAATTTCGGGGAATCTATCTGACATCTGCCTGCAGAACTTGCTTGGATTTCTCATCAACCAGTGCATAGGAACGACTGCTTTTGGATACTTCTTGAACAGAGTTAACTCCTGGAGAATCTTCTTCGGCGATGCTGTGAAGATACCGCCTATAGGCACGGCGAGGATGTCAATCTCCTTCTCATAGTATCCTTGCAGAGTAGTGGTATCGCCAGGGTGGGCAAACACCTGTTCACCATCAGATATTATCACTCCAAGATTCATGACACCTTTCCTAAGTCCATGTCGCCCTTGCACGAACTCCAACTGCCATGGTTCATGGGACACCGTTGTATCTGGTTGCACAATCTGTGTTCGGCTTTTGAATTCAGGGAATTTGGAGGACACCTGGCTGTTACAGAGCATAACGGCATCAGTATTCCTCTTCAGGAATCTCACAACGCCCCCAGTATGGTCGGAATGGTTGTGTGTACAATATAGAATACTCCCATCAATTTCTCCGTCTTGTTTCTTGGATGGATCGATTAGCAATAAGGAATCTTTTGAGGTCAACGCAAACCCCGACTGTCCAAGATATGTGATTCTCATCTCAGTTCCTTCGTTTTACGGTGGAACTCACATCCATATAAAGTGGAGTCAATGACAATCATTGTATTTGGATGAGCTTTGTGGTTTCTCATAAGATGGCTGTCTGTCTCAGCTGTGTTGTTACGCCCCCTCGATGGCACTTCAATTCCCCAAACTATGCATTCATATTCAATAGGAAAAGCTCTTTCAAAACCATTTTGGTGATGAGCGATCCCGACAGTTATTGATCAGGACTGTTGCACCGGCTGCAGAGAGTGCATCAAGGCCTGCGTATATGGAGTCTATGAGAAACTAGATGAGAAGCCGCAAGTTGCATATGTCGAGTATTGCAAAGATTGTGGCGAATGCATCAAAGCATGTCCCAATGGCTGTATTAAGTTTCGAAACCGACACTAGTTTTCAAAGGCCTCTGTCGCAATGAATCTCTCAATCTCCGCTTGCCGGATAATGCTGGATTGAAACAGGCGTCCATGAGTCAGATGAGGCTGTCCTAGAACCTCGAATACGAAACGAACACGTCATCTGGGAATATAGCTTCGAGTTTCTTGGCACAGTGCCTATCACAGTCTATCTCATTCAGCGACTGCAATAGGGTTGCAGATGATATCCCGGAAACGATTGACGATAGCTGGTATGGATTCAAAGTCACCTCAGGGGTCTCGTTTGTCTTCTCCACCTCAAGTGCACCATTGGTCGGCACAATCCGATATACACCTTCATTCCAAGGGCATTGCCCTTCCTCAAGCCTCAGAACTACTGGTTTAGATGCGTCAACAGGGACTGATATACTCCCGCAATAGCCCTCGAAGTCTACAACACGCATCATCATAGAACCAATCTGGAGCATTTGGCTATGATGGATACCCGAGAAAAAGTGCCTGACTGGAACATCTAGATCAGTGTACCAAGAGATTTCTTTCACATTGGTTGCATAGTTCCGCACTTGCTCAACAATCGATGGGAACACGCGGTCCTCTGTGTAGGTTGAAGCTGCAACAATCAGGTCATTGCCTTGTCCTGACTTCGACTTCATGAAGCTGAACCAACATGTCCCTACGATCTCGTGGTTCTCCTCAAAGAGCATGAAGTGGCCAGACTCAATGCGTTCCTTGAGAATGTGCTTCATCTGGAAGAACCTTGATCCAAACCTCTTCATTGTCTGTTCTGCCTTGTAAATGCGCTTCATATCGTCTAGTGTTGCTTC
>CAYPUO010000154.1:0-6749 GCA_964413775.1 uncultured archaeon | reverse complement strand
GATTATCCGCATGAGTTTCGACCGTCCAAGACTCTGCAAGCCAAGGAAGATCAGGTCCGTCAGGGCCTATAGTAATGAGAGAGTCAAGCATCATGTCAAGGACCTGCTGGGTGTAGCCCGAGCCAGCAGCGAAGTGGTTGAATGTATCCATATCCTCCGAGTTGCTCCAGATAAGAGTACCTCCAAATGGACCTCCCAAGTCGTTCTTAAGATGAACCTTGTAGTTGGTCCAGTAAGAAGGAATTCCATAGAGAGCATCCTCAACAAATCCTTCAAACTTGTCAGTTCTGTATGGGTAGAGTTGAATATTGTTATACAGAATGATTTCAGGACATTCATACACGAATATCTTCTGCATCTCAATAGCTGCTTCATAGACCTCTTCAAAGGTGGTGCCTGTCTTCAACTGTGGGATCCATGAGTCATATGTTGCGTTCTTGAACATAGGCAGATTGAGGTAAGGCACGTCCGCATATTCGGAACCAAACTGAGTCTCCAGCCAGTCAACATCAAAGTTGGTGAAGCTGGTCCCAAGGAACACTATATCGAAATCCCCATGGAAGTACAACCTGTTCAGATATTCGTAGAAATCTGTTGGCTCAGAGCTGCCGTCCAAGTGTAGAGCATTAAGGGCTTCAGCCAGAACATTACCGCACTCTATTGCTATATTCGAGGTTGTTGCACACTCAACGAGTATACTGAAGTCTGACCCATCCGGTGCCTCGCGGAATCCATCCGAATCAACATCTATGAAACCTGCATCATCGAGGAGTTGGTTGCCATGGGCGACACTCGCCTCGTAGTATGTATAGGGTAGCTGCCCCTCAATAGAGTAGACGCTACCAGGAGAAATGCAGCTATCGAGTGGTATGGACAGACCATCCCAGACGTCATCTGAGATTGCTTCCTTGTCCAGAGCGAATGCGAGAGCTCTTCGAAATGCGGTTATGTTCAATGGGTACTTCTGGCAGTTGATTTCAACGTAGCCATATCCCATACGCGGTTTATGAAAGACCTCCACATTGTCAGTTTGAAGCAAGGTTTCCAGAAAAGCGGGATCGAGCTGATCATCGATCAGGTCGATAGTGCCATCCTGTAATGAAAGCACTCTCTGATCCTCCTGAGTGATCACATTAAAGACAAGCTTGTCAATGAACGGACCGTTCTTGAAACTCCCTGGCACTGTCTGAGCAGCACCTAGGACAGGAGATACCGCCATTCCCAAGAAGGCAGTAACCAGAGCGATTGCAAGGATGCGCCTTGTTTTGTTTGATAACATTGTTTGCTATATCTCCGTGTTCCGAGTCGAATTGAAATTGGCCCAAAAAACCGACCAACCGAGGGATTCTTCGAATTTTCTATATTTAGCCACCAATGCACGGTTGGCTATACGTGAAAATGGGCTTAGCTAGTTGCGCTATGAAAAGGAGCGTGGTGGTGGGACCACCATCTCTCTGGAAACGCATCGTCAGGAATGTATATGTTGGTGTATTGTTGCGCTCTACACGAGGCCAGACAATGGATTCGAGAATCGAAGAACATGCAAGGATAATTGTTGAGTGGAGTACTGAAATAAAGCGAGGAGACAATGTCGTGATTTCTGCTAGTCCCCTTGCTCATGACTTGGCTGTTGCAGTTACAAGGGAAGTAGCCAAGGCGGGAGCCCAACCAATCACTCTCATGAGCAGCGAAGAGGTGACTAGGGCATACTTTGACGGCGCAGATACTGAAACGCTCAGCACTGAGCCAAAACACGTGAAAGCGCTCATTGAGAACTGCGATGCGTATATTGCACTGAGGGCTCCAATGAATATCACTGCTCTAGCTAATGTTAATCCGAAGAAAATGATCCTGCAGAGTAAGTCAAACCAGGAGATAAGCAACATCCGGCTTTCCAAGCGGTGGTGTCTGACGGTGCACCCTTGTCTTACCCTAGCACAGCAGGCGAACATGAGTATGAATGAGTATCAAGACTTCGTGTATGGTGCAACTCTCATTGACTGGAAAGAAGAGAGCAAGAACCTGTTCCTGATGAAGGAACATCTTGAGAAACATGGCGACATTAGGTATGTTGGCCCTGAAACGGACCTTTACGCAAGAACAGAAGGACGCATATGGATTGCCTCTGATGGAAAACATAACCTTCCAAGTGGCGAGGTGTTCACGGCACCAGTAGAAGACACTGTGGAGGGCAAGATATACTTCGACATACCCTTCCTCCAACAGGGAAAAGTCATTGAAGGGGTTAGACTGACTTTTGAGAAGGGAGAAGTGGTTGACTTCTCAGCTGGGAAGTCCGAGGCGACGCTAAAATCGATAATTGAAACAGACGAAGGGTCTCGACGCCTGGGAGAAATGGCTCTTGGAACCAACAGAGGGATCAAGCAGCCAACACTGAATATGCTCTTTGATGAGAAGATAGGAGACACAATTCATTGTGCTCTAGGCCGGGCCTACAAGGAGTGCAATGGAGTAAATGAATCTGCAGTCCATGTGGACATGATCAAGACTATGATCCAAGGCGAAGTCATTGCTGGCGATGAAACTATCTACTCAAAGGGCAAGTACTTCTATGAGTGAGTAACAGACCAATGTTCCTGATATGAAGCAATGTGTCAGAAGGGGTATTAGTGATACGCACGCACTAAGCCTTTATTCCAATGCCTGTAAGAATCCCTAGTCAACTCCTGAGAGGCCTTTATGTGAGTAATGAAAGCGACACCAATGGAACCAACGTAATGGGAATGATGGCAGGGATATGTATCATTATAATCTCATTTTTCGGTGGATTCCTATTCATGATTGACAACATCGACACGCTGAGCGTCGGAGGAATCCTGTTCTTCATCCTAGTCGTGCCAATGATCGGGTGCTTCATTGGCCTTGCAGTCATCATGAAGTCAACCAAGTGGAACTTAATGGCGAGAGGTGCATTCAAAACCCCCCGGCCAGCTCGAAGTTCTGAAGTGACGTATGTCGAGGAACTTCCTGAAACCTGCCCCAACTGTAAGGCATCAATAGCCACAGAATCAATTGAGTGGGTGGGCCCTCTAACTGCCAAGTGCCCGTACTGTGGAAGCACCATTAGGACTGAGAAACGTAGGGTATAATCGTCGATATGAATACGCTTTTTACACGTAAAACTGATGGACCTATTGGAGGACAGTGTTATTGTCCAAGAGAATTTACACCCGAGCTGGAGATAAGGGCAAGACCGGACTGCTTTCCGGCGAGAGGATAGCTAAAGATGATCCAAGAGTCGAGGCATACGGGACAGTTGATGAGCTAATAGCGAGTCTCGGCTTGGCAAAGACACACTCAAGCGAGAGAATAGCCACATACATTCACTCCATACAACAGATTTTGTTTCTCATAGCAGCCGAATTGGCAACGGATGTTGAGGGCATGGAGGAGAAGAATGACAGTGCCATGCAAATAAAACGAGTTACAGCGGAAAACGTTGTGGAACTGGAACGCATTGCAGACGAGCTTGTTGAAGAGCTGCCTCTCCTGAAGAACTTCGTCATTCCTGGGGGAACCAAGGGCGCAGCATTTCTGCATGTATCAAGAACGGTCTGTAGAAGGGCAGAACGAAGGATAATCACACTATCGGCTGCACATTCCATCAATCCGGAAATCATTCGTTTTGTGAATAGGCTGTCTGACCTTCTGTTTGTCTTCGCGCGATACGAGAACCTTGAATTTGGTGATGGCGACAATGTCATTTCGCGTGATGGAGTAAGAAAACAAACGAAGTGAGTTTGGGCCATAGGACTGAGCCAGACAGTATTGGCCAAGAACACCAGGTATTCTTTGAAATTCCATGAGAGAATAGCATCTCTTGAAGAAGACATCTCCGTTGAGCTATTCCATTACTGAGTACTCGGGCATATGAGCAGACTATGGTCTCCAACCCAAACCGGTGGGAGGTGTACGAATAACTGAATCGAGCCCGTACTTCTCGAGAACAGAGGGAGCTTGCAGGTTGTCCATCATATAAAGAGGCTTTCGCATATCTGCAAGGTTTGGTATCTTCTTACAGATGCGGCTCTCAGTAAGCGTGCAGAGTGCTAGTGTGACTGTCCTTGGAGATAGTTCGACCTTGTCACATATTTCGTGAGGACTTATCGGTCCATGCGCCGCAATAATCTGCAAGACAGTAAGAACACCTGCTGACAACTGTGTCGCCATTGCCTCGCACCTCGCTTTTGAAAGAGAATACACCTAGTAAAGTCTTTCCACTAATGTAATGTTGCAAGGAACTATTACATAACTTGTGTACATACTCACACATAGTAGCCAGATTTCTGCGCTTTCGCCTCTCGCATCCACGGCTGCTCAAGTCAATCGCCATCCCGCTAAAATCATGTTTGTTTCTGAAGCTTATTGATTTGTGTCGCGGCTGCGTGGGCTAGACCAGTAATACATCGATGCTACTTCATACACTATGTTTATTTTACAGGGAGTTTCACGAGTCCCTGGCAGAGAGCAATGGACCAAGCAAAAGAAGATCTTGTCACCCTTGTTAAAGACAAGCACATAAGCTCAATCCAGATTATGGCAGACCGTCTAGGCATTCAGGAAGACGGAGTCAGGGACCTTCTCGGACAACTGAGAGACGAGGGGCTTCTAGAAGGACACTTCACGGAAGATGGGAGCAGGTTCTTCAGGAGCGATGTGAACGTAGAAGCAACTCCAGAAAGCGTTGAGGAGGAGTATGTGCCTGAGTTCATGCAGTATAATACAAAGCCTGGAAGGATTGTAGCCTATATCGGACTCATGGTCATGGTGCTTGGAGGAATCATCTACTATCTGTCTGCGGGAAACCTCTACTACCAGAACATCGGCATGCTGCTTCTTGGTTTTGGACTGATAATCCTGTTGCCCGGCCTCTACTGGATAGGAAGAAGAAAGACTCCAATGTGATGTACTGCTGCTTGTGCATAGGCAGCTGTTTAAGTAGAGGTCGAGTTGCGGATTTTGATAGGGACTCCAAGATGCAGGAACTGATCATTGAAGTGGTAATGATTGCAGCGTTTGCCGTCGCAGTTGGGACTATATCATCCATGGCAGGTATTGGAGGAGGGATAATCAATACACCACTCCTCATCATTGTGTTCCTCCTGTCAGAGCAAAGCGCACCCGCGACAGCACTGGTTGCTGCGTTCTTTGTGGCTGTGGCCAGCACTTATGCTTACAACAAACAAAAGCCAAAGCCAATCCTATTCAAACCAGGACTGTTTCTGATAATCACTACAGTACCGGGGTCTATTATCGGGGTTGCTCTTCGGGAGCTCATTACGAATGACTACGTTCTCAGAGTAATCTTTGGCGTCTGTCTGTTTCCCGTCGCGATCAAGATGCTGTTTGCCAGGAAACGAGGAAAATCAGATGAAGTCGCATCATTCAACTTCTCCGAAGTCCCCCGTGGAAAACTTGCATTCGCAATGTTCGGCGGCCTTGTAGGAGGAATGTCTGCAGGTCTCCTTGGCATTGGAGGCGGAGCAGTTGTAGTACCTGTACTCACAGTAGTCCTCGGACTTCCGATTCATGCCGCAGTCGCAACTTCAATGTTCATTATGATGTTCACTGCTGCCGCTGGCACAGCCAGAAACTATGTAGGCGGATACATTAATCCATTCTTTGCAATTACCCTTGGGGTTGGCATGGTCGTAGGAGCTCAAATTGGACCTAAGCTTGCCAGAAAAGTAAACCCAGTCCAGCTGAAGCAGATCTTCGGGATTATCCTTGTATTCCCGCTTGTCAAGATGATGAAGCTCGGTCAGTTCCTTCTAGAGCCATTAGGCCAGAATCTGGTTATGGCGACTATTGGTGATATTATCATCTGGCTAGTAATAGTCGTACCAATTGGGCTATACAGTCGCTATCACATTCGCAAGGACTCTGCAGCAGCAACCAATGAACCTGGTGACTTGCCAGCACCTGAATAGTAATAGCAGCTGTTGGCAGACCGCTGAGGACATGTTCAGCAAGCAGTCCGATTGCGGAGGAGTTCAGGATGATAGTGCAAGCTACTGGAGAACACATCAAGTGGATTGTTCGACACAGAGTTGAAATGTTCAGGTCGATGGCTTGGAATGATCAAGAACTGGAGGCAACTTCCTCAGCAACTGAGAAGTTCCTGCGGGAGAAATGGGAAGGAGAACCAGCATGCTACTTGAGAATGGAGAGGAATATGGTAGTTGGTGGTCTTGCAGTGAGCTATTACCAGATGTTACCAAGCGGCAAAAACCCATCTGGACTTTGTGCATATATCCTAAACATGTTTGTCGAGCCAGAGTATAGAAAGAAAGGCGTAGCGACTGAGTTACTCGAGTTCGTCATATCGAAGTGCAGGGAAAAAGGCGTGGGAAAAGTGGCACTTCACGCAACCGAGATGGGATGGCATGTCTACGAGAATGCAGGCTTTTCAAAGACGGAGAACTACATGGAGAGATACTTGCAGGAATAGCAAATACACTGAGGTCACTCTCCAGCAGTGAGATCATGCCCACTTTTTTCGGAGCAGGCATTGATTCAAAAGACTAATATGTAAGCTATGTTTCACTATTGTTAATAGAAGATGGTCTAATGAGTGAAAAGATGACTCTCGACGAATTCCACTCAAAGATTGCCAAAGAAACCAACAATGGAATATGGCCAACCCTTGACAAGGAAAACCCCTCGATGGCAGAGCTCGAAGAAGCACTCCATATGGCACACGCCTCCACGTGGCATTGGAGTAAGAT
>CAYPUO010000153.1:0-6771 GCA_964413775.1 uncultured archaeon | reverse complement strand
CGACATGCATTTGTTGTTGTCAACTCCATCTACATATTTGCAACTTGGGACTCTGGTGCATTATTGTTCGTACGCATCTTGGACCAACGGCCCGCGAACAAGCAGAAGATGCAACTGCTAGAACCGATTTGGACTTGGAAGTACAACAAGCAGATTGATGGGATAGCTATTGCGAGAAAAGAAGGAAAGGTGTGCATTCCTGATATGGGAGATAACTACGTCAGTGGAAATGGGATTGTCTATGCGCTCCCCCTTGAGAGAGGATTCTTTGTTCAGCATAGGTATCCTATAGACAATAGCACATTATTGAGAGTTGCAGGAGTTCTTCTACTGGACTTGCTGGAGTAAGAGACCGCTTGAGGCTGGATAGCGTTAGACAAGCTCAGCCTTGCCGTTTGACTTAATGAGTAGTGTGCCTGATCGACGCACTGTAGCCACCCCATTCAAGACACGGCTGGACCTGATATAGCTGGTAGCTTCCCACTCAATAACTGTATCACCATGTTCATTTCTTGTTTCGGAAACTACTTCGAATTCGGAGGGATCGATACGGACTTCATCCTGGTACACAGCGCCAATCCTTCCTCCAGACCTGAGCGTGTCAATTGTCAGCTGTCGCCGTTTAGATTCCATCTCAGTTTCCAAGAGCTCCTGGACAAGCATCGCAAGCTCGTACTTGTTTCGCTTCATACAATATGCTCCCTCTCCATATTCTGCTCACCTGTGAACACTTGAGTACTATGGTTGCTGCCAAGGCCCCGTGAGATGCTCAACTGCTATTCCTGTTTTTCTCTGAATTCGAAATACTCTTAACGGCAGAAAACCATCTTTCTTTTGACTATGAACAAAAGTGCTTGAAATTCGTTGCGTCCGGTCATCAGCTAGCTGATTGATTTGTGATTTGAAATCCGCCATTCCCTGATATGCCTTGGAGTCTATGATAAAAGGCGCTATCTTTTCACCTTGAGAGACACAGGAAATGCAACCAATCGACAGGAGTGACACCGGTCCGAGGCAACGAACCACTTCCAGAGGTGATATGTTTGGGTTATAATCGAATCCGTTCTACAAGACTAGAGGCACACAGGAACAAGATGCCGCCAATAGGTTTCTCGATTGAGGGTCTGGATACCTCGCTAATAATAAACAAGTTTCCAAAACCAGGACAGTACTTGTCGATATCCGGAAAACCTGACAACTGGATGAGGTTTTCAGTAGGGGCATATCATAGCAAAATCCATGACTACGCGGTACTTGACAATCTCATTCATCGAGCCTTCTACGACTCTAGGTATATCCCGCTTAGACTTCGCCAGAAGATAAATGTCAGGCTTGCAGGTGCCAACAGAATTGCCAGGGAGTTTACGACCTCACGCGCGGCCACAAAGAAAAGGTGGTGTGCAGTGTTAGTTCCTGCACCAAGCGGTGAGCCATACGGACTACTAGTGGTATTTGGCGTCTTTGTCGGCACAAAGAGGACGAAGAATGTCCATGTGGTCGATCATCCAGTTCTCACAACACTTGTCCATAATTTTATGCTATCGCCAAGAGAAACATCGTAGAAAGCAAGAAAACTGTCAGCTGAGAAACAACCCGGACCTATGAACAGCATGCTTTGTAATCTCTAAGCTACACGATCCGTGTTCTCTACACCAGGCATCACATTTCGCTGCCCACTCTTTATCTCTGTAGAGAAGCCCGCAGACCTCGCATTCATATAGGTTGCCAACTTTTCGCATGGTAGTAATATGACTACATGAACCATATGTCCTACGATAGAGGAAATCATGTGACTGGCATGATAGTCAGTCCTCAACATATATTAAACAGAACAAGCTCGATTCGTCAATCTCTGCAAGAGTTGCTCTTACCTCAAGTACCTCTGCAACACGTATGAAGTCGTCAGGCCCATAGGTGGTAGCCCTGAAGCCATCCTTACAGATGATTTCCCCTTCCTTGGTCAAATCCCAATCGATTTCTCCCAAGAGTCCTTCTTCGGACTGTATCCTAAACCACTCAAGCCGTGCATCCCAGAACTTGTCGGAGTAGCTCGAGAATAAGCATAATCCGCCGGTCCTTGTCACCCTGATAGCCTCGGATACAAGAGCAAGTGGGTCGAGTCCAAATGCAGATATGCCATTCTGAATACACACTGTTACATCGAAGGACTTGCTGGATAGTCCAAGTCTACCGGCGTCCATCTGAAACAGATGAATAGTGCTATAATCTGAGAGCGAGTCAATAGCCATTCGAAGACTATCGTATGACGTGTCGATTCCCACAAGCATACGACATCTCTCAGCCATTCTTGAGAGAAGACGACCATATCCACATCCAAGTTCAAGTACAGTATCGCATGAGTCCATATGAGATAGGACATACTGAATCTCGGACTCCAGATACTGTTTCGTCCTCTCAGGAGCAATATCATAGCATCTCTTGAGTCGTTCGGCTGAGAGTGTGGTCGAGTAGTAATCTTCCATAGTCATTGTATAGTCCATGGTCAAGAATGGATGAGTCTTTCGCCCGACACACAGCCAATGTCCGTGCTCTTCATTGGGATACGAGAGACAACTCTCATATTGTCACCAGCTAATGCAAGTAAGGCGATCTGCAGTGACGAATGAACCGTATCCCGATTGTATTAAGAAGCTTCCAAAGGCCAAGATACCATTCAAGGGCGTGAAGGCGTGGGTTGTCCAAGGTAAGGAGTCACAAGCATGTTTCTTTGAGATCGAACCTATCGGCTCGGTCACGCCACACAGCCATGGAGCCCAATACGGATTTGTTATTGAGGGCGAGATGTCACTCACCGTAGGAGGGAAGACCACTTCTTATTCAAAGGGCGACTCGTATTTCATACCAGAAGGTGTTGTGCATTCGGCTGAGTTTAAGACCTTCTGTCGGGTCATGGACTTCTTTGGCGAGCCCAGAAGGTATGAAACGGAGTAAGATTGTATAGCGATATGAGCCTCATTGACTGCTAGAGACGTCTTCATAGTAGTCACATATCGCACGCAAAGGGCAGATATCACATTTTGTCCATCTGTAGCTGCATACGAGCGCACCCAAGTCTAACAGGCCCAAGTTGAATGTGGCAACAGACTCTTCAGGCAACAAAACCTCCACAGCATTTTGGACCCTTCGGAAACGACCTCTCTCCGGGAGTGTGTGTTTGAAGACACGCGATATTATTCGTTCAACATTTGTATCAACCATCGCAAAGCGGAGGCCATATGCTAGAGATAGGACTGCACCTGCAATATACGGACCGACATTTGGAATTCCTAGAAGGTCATCATATGAGGCTGGAATGCGTCCATTAAGGTTCTCCTCAATGTACTCTGTCATTTCCCTTAGCATCCGAGCTCGTTGTTTGTGGAATCCGATAGGCTTTAGGCTGACTTCGAGTTCGCGGATTCGTGTTGCCGCCAATGTACCACAGTCAGGATAACGATTGACAAAAGACTCGTATATTCTTGCCACTGCCTTAGACGTTGTTCGTCTTAGCAGGACCTCTGCAATCAGGATGCGATAAGGGGTGATTTGTTCACGCCAAGGGTAGATTCTCAGGTGATTCGTAGTCCAGCTCAACAAGCTCTTCTGGAAGACTTTCAGCCTGGCCGTGACAACTCCATGAAGTGTATCGTTATTAGACATTGATAAAGGTTCGATGAAAAGAGGTGAAAACAGTTTTGCTTAGCACTTCTTGTTTTGGGGCACTGCACTTGTCTTAGAGGAGTGCTTTATCTCAAAGGATTTTAACCCCTTTTTCAACCCGGAATTCTAACACCAAGAAGGCCATTGACTTTGCAAGCAGACCACCAAGACTCATCAAGGGCGTCTATTAGGTCGCGATTGAGGGTCGATGGACAAATGCTGCAGGTCTTGAACCTCTCTGCGGTGACATTCTGTGTCTTGCTCGGGCTGAGCATGGTTGCCCCAATTCTCCCTGAATATGCAGCGAGCTTTCAGGTATCCTTTGCTATGGTAGGTCTTGTAGTGTCGGCCTTTGCGGCAACCCGGATGATTCTCGACATGCCAGCAGGCTTTCTTGTTAGGAAGCATGACAAGAGAGTAATAATGGTAGGTGGACTGTTCTTAATCGTCATAGCATCAGTCCTAGCAGGATTCGCACCAACCTATGCTGTATTGATAGTGGCGAGGATGATTGAGGGTGCTGGATCGGCGCTATATGTTACAACAGCTACAGTCTTTCTAGCACAAATCGCAGGAGAGGAAAAACGAGGCCACCTCATGAGTGTCTACTCCGGACTGCTTCTCCTTGGTGCTATATTTGGTCCTAGCTTTGGAGGTATCATAGCAGCAGCCTATGACATTCGAGCGCCTTTCTTTGCGTACGCCATAGCTGCCGGCCTCGGTGTATTTCCAACACTACTATTGCCAAAGCTGCCAAACTCTGAGAACCATGCGGCAGCACAACAGAAAGTTTCTCGTCGGGACATATGGGGAGTCCTGACATATCCATCATTCTTTCTTGCAACAGTGGCTACATTCGCACTATTCTTCATCCGCACGGGAGTTCGGAGCACTATCGTCCCCATCTTTGGGTTTAACAATCTAGGTCTTGATGAGGACACCATAGGTTTCCTCCTGACCTTTGCAGGACTAGCAACAGCATGTACGATGGTGCCTATGGGAGGCCTCTCTGATAGAATCGGCAGGCGAAATCCTCTCATTGCAGCACTCCTACTATCGGCGGTGTTCACTCTGTGGATTCCGTATTCCACTGACCAACTCGGGATAGCTATCTGTATGGTCGCATATGGAGCAGGGGTGGGGCTCTCGGGGCCCATTGCAGCATATGTGACAGATGTGTCACCACCAGAAAGGTTGGAGATTTCAATGGGACTATATCGTATGATTAGCGACCTAGGGTTTGTTGTAGGCCCGATGTTGTTAGGTTATTTTGCAGACTTATCAGTACCCGCGACTTGGACTGGTGCCGCTGAAAATGCGCCAATCGGAGTGTTGCCGTTCCTCGTGGCAGCCATAATCATGGTGATTGCAGGCATTGTCATGTTCAAAGCTGACGATCCGGTGAAGAGGCGAAACAGGCTCGCCCATGACCAAGGGTCTCCCGGGAAAGAGAATCTTTCTATTGAATGAACAGCTACTGATTCAGAGAACTTCAAGAATCCACAATGGTTCACAATAGTCTGCTCTACACACTACACAACAGAGATTGACGACGTGGGTTGATCCCTTCTCCTGTGTTTTGAGAGGCTTGTATGACTCTCACTGAGTCCTTACCGTTTGTCCTAGTATGACACTTTTCGATTTCTAAGCCGCTGCAGTAGTACAACTCCGAGGACAGCCAGAGAGAAGAGTAGCAGGTCTATCCTGAGAGCTGCTCCGAAATCCAAAGAAACTGCAGTTGTAAGGAATCCTGTAGCATCAAAGAAACCGTGAAGGAACGCTGGGACCAGTAGATTCCCATCTGACAGATAGTAGACCACTGCCATTGCCATGCCAAATGCAATCAGTTGAACAAACATTATCGTTGACGCAATGCCATAGACAAATACATAGTACAGGTGAACTGCTGCAAAGACGACCGAAGACAGAAATGCCAATGACAACCAGTGCCGGTTATTATACATGCTAAGCAGCCCGCCATACACAAAACCTCGGAAGAGAAACTCTTCTGCCGGACCAACAACTATGAAAGAGAGCCAGACCAAGAACCAAGCTTCTTCAGGAGAAGTGTTCAATACCGGATTGGGCTGGTTCAGAATATTGATGATATTTGGATCAAAGAAGATAAGAATAAGGATTATTATAACCGATATTCCATAGCCCAAGGCTGTGAAGCCACCATAGGATGCAAATCCGTATTTGAACGCCTCATACATCTTATGCAGAGACCTATGGAGGATGTTTCGTCCCCAGAGAAAGGCAATGACAACAAGTGGTATGCCATATACGTACATCATATCAAACACAAGCCCAATGTCTGGGAGTAGATACTGGGAGTATATTGCGGCATATATCACAACCAGTCCTATGACATACCTTGCATGTGAGAGCCCAGAAACACTTGTTTCAGTTTCTTCCATCATTCCTCTTCCCAAATCACTCCTATCTTTCCATTATTAGAAGAGACTGGTCTGACTCTTTTTTGTTCTCTCTGACCCTGATGATAGAATATCTTGCTCAGCCGATACTCATTCGCTTGTGCTGTGGAGCCGCAGGAGCTACTATGCAGCCCAACATACATTGCATCCGTTCGGCTCGTGTACATACGGTCTCATGCCATTATGGTCGCAAGCGTGCCGAATCGTTCTGAAAGAAACAATCAGAAGCTCTAAGAGAACACTTAATAATAGTTAATAGAAGTGACTAAGAAAACCTGCAGAGCCCTACACTTAACTAACGCTGGGAAACAGTAGTAGTCAGCTCGGGCGATTTAGATAATTGCAGGCCCACTACGTATGATAGGAGTGGCTAGCATGAGAAAGTGGCGCATAGCATCAGAAGATGAGATTCTTGCAGGTCGAACCACTGACACCTATTTTGAGAACACAGTTGAAGTGCTCAGACAAGAAGGGATTGATCCGACTGTACATGCAGAGGTTACGATTTCTGCCCTACCAGAAGAGCCAGAGTGGGCAGTTGTTGCAGGTATAGATGATGCCATCAAGCTCTTCGAGAACAAGCGTGTCAGTATCCAGGGCCTCCCAGAGGGTTTGTAACAGCTTGTGAGAGCCTAGACAACCCTTGACACTCATCAAAGGAGTGTCTGCTGGA
>CAYPUO010000152.1:0-6866 GCA_964413775.1 uncultured archaeon | reverse complement strand
AAGCTGACTAGCGTAGCTCCCCGCTCGCTCTGGGATAGAGCAGCTTGCACCAGGTGTTCGAGCTCTTGAGGCAACTTCCCGCTCTGTAGGATAAGCTCCATACTGGACATGATACCCTGTTGCATGTTTGATAGGTCATGGGCCATGAGATCGTTGTAGAATGCTGCTGTCTGTAGGGCCTCCTCAAGCTTGCGGGCAGTCATCTTACGCTCGGATATATCTCTTGCAATACCGAGTATCGCACTGGGTCTATTCTGCTCATCACGGAGGAGACCGACAGTAACTTCAGCCCAAATCTTCTTGCCATTCTTGTGTACAAGCTCAAGCTCGATAGGAGTGACCCGAGCAACATCACCACTTGTTCCCTGCGCCCTCTGGAGTAGCTCACCAACCATCTTCCAAGCATCTCCCTGATCCTCGTCAGGAAGAAATGAGATCCCAGTCCGTCCAAATATCTCATCAGGACGGTACCCTAACATCTCTTCACAAGAGGGACTGACATAGGTAAGGGCCAAGTCAGAACCCACAATCCATATGACATCCTTTACATTATCAGCGAGCAAGCGGTATCTCTCTTCACTGGACCTCAGTGCATCCTGTGTCCTGAACCGCAGGATAATCGTTGCAAGCATATTGGCAATCAGCTGAAAGAGGGCGCGGTCACGTTCTTTCAGGTTCTTCTTCTTTCTCGAAGCAACATTCATGACTCCAAGGAGTTCCCCATTTGTCCCGATGATTGGCCAGAAGATGAGAGTCTTAATTCCTAATGACTTGATTACCGAGAGAGGGCGTTCAGCAATAGGTTCTTGGTCAACATCAGAGATGAAGACAGGAATCCTCGTTCTCGCTACATGGGCAGCCATATAGTCTGGCTCATCTAGTGGGACTTCCTCTCTGATCTCGCCTGTTAGGCCCTCAGACGCATGCAATGACAACATCTGGTTATGTTCATCATATAGTCTGATTGTCCCAAGGTCGAGGTCAAGGAGGTCAACAATTCCGGCGAGGAGCCGCTGACTGGTTTCCTTAGTGTACTGCGGTTCAAGTGCAGCCTCTGCAACGAACTGAAATGCTCTGCGTTCGTTCTCAAGCTCTTTCCGAGCTTCGACCGAGTCAGTAATGTCTAACATCGATATTGTTACCATTTTCAGGGACTCACGGAATGCATCTGGCACAGAGAGAATGAGATAGATGTGCCGATAGTTACCGGTGACAGTAGTTAGCTCAACAGTATCCTCGTATGTGGTCTTGCCGGCCGCTAGTGCGAGAATTTCTCCTTGAAACACAGGGAGAGCATCTTCAGCCAAGATTTTTCCAAGACTTCCTAGGAGTTCCTTTTCACCCTTAACGCCTTGCAGCTCCATTGTCGCCTTGTTGACTCGAGTTATCTCCACCAATTCAGCACATTTCCATAGAGCTTCGGGATGCTCAGTGAAATGCTCCTTGAGGTCTACCACTCCGGAAGTTTTCAGTTCCTCAACGTAGTCCTTCACTCCAGAGAAGTCTTCCTCCCACATCGAGACTGGAGAGTCCTCAAACAGCTTGATGTAACTACTCTCTGGATCTAGTCCCATTTCTACGGCTCCTGTACAAATGTACATATCTGAAGAATATCAATAAATCTATGTCAAGCACAACCAGTTCCGTTCAACTAGGTCATCAGTTGGTGGGTGACGACGCGATATGTATAGAGATGTTCGCCGGAGGACTCCAAGATCACTCCGGGCTCTGTACGGTCAGGTGTTGAGGCAGAGCCCCATATCAACGCAATTAGCCACCTGAACAAATCCTGCCTGATCATAGAAGTCCCTAATGCCGCCCTCGGTATCTGTGAAGAGCCAGAGCTTAGACACACCCCGTTCTTTCAAGCGGAACTCCAAGTTCTGCAGTAGAAGTGATGCAATGCCCTGTCTGCGATAGGCGGCGACCACACCAAGACCATATATCCATGCTTCATGTTGTTCTCCTCCTCGCCCGGGCCTCTCGAAAATCTCGGACATTATTGTGCCCACGACTTTGCCGCCTACGAAGGCAGCAAGTTGACAGTCTGAGTGAAATCCCTTTGACTCGCCAAGCCACTCTTTCAGTTCCTCCTCTTCGAGGGGTCGTGACGGGTCATCCTTGAATGCCTCGCGATTTGACCTGACAAACTGGGACACGGTGACACCTTCGGAAATGGACCTTACCTCTGCAGCGCCTGAGGGCGTTATTGGTCTGGCTTCAGTCAGGTCCTTCGAGATCAGGCTGTCACGTGCCGTTATTTCGAAACCCTTCTTGATGAGGGCTTCTATGACCATGCTCTCCGTGTCCCATGTCCACATTGTGAGCTGTTTCATACTCATATCTTTGGCAAGAGCGACCAACTGCATAACCATAGAATCAAGCGTATCAGGAGTTGCACCCTTCGAAGCGAAACTACTAATTGACAGTAGTTCAGGGTTGTCAGTGACCTTCAAAGTCGCTATCGCGAAGGGTTTTCCGTTGCAAGATGCGACAAGAGGTTTGGTTTCAGGTTGGTCGACAAGAGCGACAACATCAGATCTCTTGATTGGCTTGGGCCATGGATACTTCCCATGAAAGGCACGATATATGTCAACCCAGACATCAACTAGCGACAGATCTAGTTTCTGCAGTAGTACCTTGCTCGTCATCGGATACTCACAACCCATTTGATTCTAGCTTTGAAACTGATGGACTCCTTCAACGCCATCCTTGGCTAATACGAAAGAGAGCATGAACGTGCATCAGATTCGAGGCCCCTGTATGACGCTCCTCGATAAGAATCATTCTCAACAGTGACTCATCGGGACAGCGTGTTTCGTGCATTTGCGATATTGATCGCCTTTCCCTGTGCAGACGCAGCAGCTTCCATCACCATCTCAGGTAGGGTTGGATGCGGGTGGCTTGTAAAGGATATATCCTCAAGTAAAGCGCCCATCTCAATGGCGAGACTCATCTCGCTGATGAGGTCAGTCGCATCGGGGCCTACCAATTGGACACCGAGGACTGCCCCAGTGCTTGCCTCTGCTATGATTTTGACCATGCCTTCTGTTTCGTCCTCAGTCATCGCTCTGCCCGATGCCGCAAATGATGCTTGGCCGGTCACAACCTCATAGCCAGCACCTTTTGCATCCTGCTCACTCATACCCACAAAGGCAATCTCAGGCTCAGAGAAGATTACTCTAGGTATACCTCGATAATCATATTCCGAGGACAACCCTGCGGTGACCTCCGCGGCAATAGTCCCCTGCTTTGTAGCCCGATGTGCAAGGTACGGAGCGCCCGTGCAGTCACCAACAGCATAGTGATGGGACAGACTCGTCTGCATTGTGCTATCCACTACAATGGAGCCGTCTTCTCGCGTGTCTATGCCTATCTCGTTCAGACCTAGGCCTCTTGTATTCGGCTGCTTTCCGACAGTGTGAATCACACTGTCACAGCTGAGCTGGTATTTGCCTTCATCCTTCGACTCAAGTGTGACGATAAGCTCTCCACTCTCTGTTTCGGCAATGTCCACAAGACGGGTTGCAACCCTAAGGTCCACCCCGGATTTCTTCAGGCTCCTCTTCACCATTGCTGTAATGCGCTGATCGAGTTCAGAGAATAGGTCAGGTCCAATGTCGATTAGAGTGACTTTAGAACCGAGGCGGTTCATAAGCGTTGAGAACTCTATGCCAATATTCCCAGCACCTATGACAAGCACTCTATTGGGAATTTCTTTGAAATCAATCGCTTGATGGGGTGTCACCACTTTGTCGAAGTCGTGGACAAGTTCGTCTGGCAGCTTGTAGGACGCACCTGTTGCGATAACCACATCTTCCGCAGAGATGGTCTCAGTGGTATCATCAGCGAGTCTGACCGCAACCTTGCCGGGAGCCTCCAGTCTTGCAGACCCATTGAGAACTTCAACCCCATTTGCCTTTAACAGCTGTTTCACACTGGAGACCAAGTTCTCTTGGACCTTATGTCTCCATTCCTGCATCTTCTCTAAGTCAATCGATACCCGCTCGGAGATAATCCCCATCTCAGGAGCCTCGCCAAGAATTCTCCTATAGAGCCGCGTTGCAGACAACAGGGCTTTTGATGGGATACATCCCGCATTCAGGCACTCTCCACCAATCTTGTCCCGTTCGACAAGGATAACGCTCTTGCCCAACTGTGTTGCGCGAATCGCTGCTGGATATCCTCCGGGACCCCCGCCAATTACAACCACATCTGTTTCTTTTGTCATCATTTACTCCCTCAATAGAATAAGTCCGGGGTCTTCCAGATATTGGATCAACCTGTTTGTGAACCGAGCAACAGTGGCTCCATCCACCACTCTGTGATCTATGGAGATTGATAGGAACATCATCTTTCGAATTGTTATCTTTGGTTCTCCGTGCTCTTTTATCACAACAGGTCGCAGCTTCCCTCTCATAACGCCAAGAATGCCAACTTCAGGCCATCTGAGAATAGGTGTGGCCATCACTCCACCAATATTTCCAACTGATGTGATAGTGAATGTCCCACCTTTCACTTCCTCGAGGTTGAGCTTTCCATTACGGGCTCGTGTTGCAAGGTCCTCGATCTCTCTTGCGAGCTGCCAGACATCCTTCTTGTCTGCATCCTTGATGACGGGTACCATGAGACCGTTTTCAGTGTCTACTGCGATCCCAATGTTATAGTAGTGCTTGACAATAATCTCGTCGTTCTCGTCGTCTAGGCTCGCGTTCAGCATGGGGAACTCTCTCAACACGGGGATCAGGCTCTTGATTATCAAGGGCAGATAGGTCATCTTCACCTGTTGGCCCTCGGGCAGTGCCTCGGCCTCTTCCCTGAGCCTATCGAGTGCTGACATGTCAACCTCATCGAAGTAAGAGAAGTGGGCGGCTGTGTGCTTCGACTTGCTCATGTTCTGTACAATTGCCCTACGTACCCCTCGGATGGGTATGTGCTCCTCAAGACTACCCGCAGGCAGTTCACTGACAACCTTGACGGGCTCTCTCTTGGGTCTCTTGGAATACGCATCCAAGTCGGGAAAGAGGATCCTTCCTCCGGGTCCGCTTCCATTGACCTCAGCCAGTTCGATACCCATCTCTCTGGCCTTTCGGCGGATGGCAGGTGCAGCTAGAATAGGACGGACCCTTTTCCGGGGTTCTGTTTCTGGTTCCTTGAATGCTACTGTTGGTATGAATAGGGAGTCGTCCTTTGCTTCAGGCTGCTTCTCCTCTTTTGGAGGTCTTGAACCAGCCTCCTTGGCCGCACCTGTCTCAATTCGTGCGAGTGTTTCCCCCACCTCGACAATAGCACCCTCGTCTTTCTCTATTGTTTCAACAACGCCATCAACGGGAGATGTAATCTCCACGTTCACTTTCTCGGTATTAACTTCAGCAACAGTCTGGTCTTCCTTGATTGCATCGCCCACCTTCACATGCCATTCCAAGATCTCTCCCTCATGGATGCCCTCTCCAATGTCAGCAAACTTGAGTTCATACATCATTATGCTGAACCTCCATATGAGTAGCCATAGACGCTCTCAACTGCATCACTTATCCTAGCTACTGACGGGAGATAGTTCTGTTCGTGGACAAATGGGAACGGCGTGTCAAAGCCAGCGACTCGGAGGACAGGAGCCTCAAGGTATTCGACTAGGCGTTCAGCAATCTGTGCCGAGAGTTCTGCACCATAGCCTGTTGTCTTTGGCGATTCTGTCACACTGAGCACCCGCCCGGTGTGCTTCACAGAGCTCTCTATACTCGCGATATCAAGAGGCATGAGAGATCTCAGGTCTATCACTTCGCAGTCAATGCCCTTCTTCTCCTGAATGCTCTCGGCCGCCTCAAGGGCCTTGTGGAGCATTGACCCGTAGGAAAGTATTGTCACATCCTTTCCTTTCCTGACAATAGATGCCTTGCCAAGCGGAACTGTGTAGTCCTTGTCAGGGACCTCTTCTCTGAAGGCACGGTAGATCCGCTTGGGTTCCATGAAGATGACTGGGTCAGGGTCTCGAATTGCAGAGAGCAGAAGGCCCTTTGCATCATACGGACTGCTGGGCACAACCACCTTTACTCCTGGTGTATGTGTGAAGTATGCCTCGGGACTCTGACTGTGGTAGATTGCACCGCCCACTCCTCCTCCGTAGGGCGTACGGAGGACAAGAGGCACCGTGTACTGGCCTCCGCTCCTATAGCGATACTTGGTCAGTTCAGATATAATCTGGTCCATTCCGGGATAGATGAAGTCGACAAACTGGATCTCAGCTACTGGGTGTAGTCCGTATAATGCCATTCCCACCGCAAAGCCAATCACTCCACTCTCGTTGAGCGGTGTGTCCAGTACTCTCTCTTCACCGTACTTCTTCAGGAGCCCATCAGTTGCTCTGAAGACGCCACCGTTAATTCCGATGTCCTCACCAAGCAGGACTACCTTGGGGTCGTGTTCCATCTCTTGGTCAAGGGCAAGACGAATACTCTCGACCATTGTCATCTCTGCCATCTTACTCACCACCCTTCTTGATGCGTTTGAGTTCTGCTAGCTGTTCTCTCAGATGCCAGGGCATGTCCTCATAGACATCTGTAAACATGCTCTCTAGCGGAGGCTTCGGAACAGCCGCAGCAGCCTTCACAAGCTCATCAAGCTCGCTCTTTCGGTCTGACTCAATCTTCTCAGCCTCTTTCTTGGTGATGATGCCCTGAGCTATCAGATACTTGCGAAACCGTCCCATAGGCTCCAGCTTCTCCCACTTCTTTACCTCCGCATCAGACCTGTATCTCGTAGGATCATCTGAGGAAGTATGTGGTCCCAGCCGATAGGTCAGCGACTCGATGAAGGTAGGAGCACTGTCTTCTCTGGCTCTTTCTGCAGCATCATGCACGACCCTATAG
>CAYPUO010000151.1:0-6891 GCA_964413775.1 uncultured archaeon | reverse complement strand
TTTAGATGACCATACTCCATCATTGAAAGCAGTCCTACCTGAAGGCCCTGCTCTATCAGAGGCTTCGCTGGAACAATAGCCTGAAGCTTGCCCTTCATCGACCCGCTTGCATCAACCATGCCAGACGCACCCATTCTTTGCAGGGTAGAGTCGAGGTCATTGAGATTGACCGTGTCGATAAGAGGAGCACCAGCCTTCAACTTGGGATCATCTTCATAGATTCCTGATACATCAGATGCAAAGAGCAGTCGCTTGGCGCCCATCTCCTTGCATAGAATGACTGCTAGCTGATCGCCACTGCCAACACTCCAACCCATGGCCGAGTCAACGAGGATGTCCCCTCCCAAAAGAGGGACCATTCCAACTGCAGCGAAGCCTTTCAAAGGTTCCAGGAAGTAATCAGTCATCTTCATTTTCTCAGAAACAATCATTGAAGAAGGATACATCAGACAGACCGGGATTTCGGCATTCTGCAACTCCTTTACAATTATGTGGCGAAGTGTTGCGACGCTCTCTTGTGTCTTAGACAACTGCAACAGCTGTTCAGGACCCAAGAAGCCTTTGTGCAGCTTGTATTTCAGAACCGGTGGATGGCCATAGGAGCCAACACCATGTATCAGAACAAGGTTCTCGATTAGACCCTCTCTAAGACACTCCCCTATCTCTCGAGCCACAGATGCAAGCACCTGTTTCCGGTAGGTATATGGTTTCGTCTTATCGGTCAGCAGCGAGCCACCAAGCTTGATAACGGTCAGCTCCTTAGCCATTTAGCACCACCACGGACTAGAACAAGCTTAACATGGGATAGGGCCAGAGTCCTGCGAAGGGCAGCAGAAGTATAACTATGATGGCCACAATGGTAATAGTGAGGTTGTCGAGACCCTTCGGTGTTATTGCCTCTACTATTGTTGCCACAATGCTAACAATCAGAATTGGCAGGATCAGTGTGACAAGCGAGAATGATGCCACCTCAACTGAGAATATCAGAACCAAGATAATGCTGAACAGGATTGATCCAATGAACATTCCGATTACCCCAGCAACGGTCTTCTCTGCACCGCCAATCCCAAACTTCTTCTCGCCTCCATATTTGCGGCCTATCACATCGGCGAATCCATCACCGCCAGCTAGGCATCCAAAGACGAGTAGGGCAAGTGGAGTAGCACTCGTCAAGTCACCACCAGCAGGGACATAGAACCAGAGGATTCCGATAACAACCATCAGGAAGGCGTAGTACAGGGTGCCACCTAGGAGCTCCTTAGGATCCCCACTTCGTGACATTGAACGCACGAAGTCCTCATTCTTTGTCTTGCCAGTTCCAATCGCTACGAACAGCAGCACAAAGAGCAGTGGTACAATAATAGCAAGCCAGCGGCTGAATACACTGCCGGTAAATAGCATCCAAGTGATCACCCAAAGGGGTGCAGCAAAGGTGTGGATGACTTTCCGTGTTACTATAGTCGAGAGCTTTCCGCTCTTCTCAATTGCAGCATTGATTTGGACGAGCATCATTATCACAATGAACGAGACAAAGAATGCAACGATATCCCAAACCAGCTCCAAACCGGGTAAAGGATTGAATACCAAGACTCATTTCCTCCTAGAACCGAAGGTTCTTAGGATGAAGAGCAATCGACGATAAAAGTCTGTCGAGGAGCCCATCGCGAACACCTCGGATAGCCTCATCCTTGGTAGACTGAGGAACTACCGTATTCAGTCACATACTCTCTACTCGAATCCGACATACGGTATGCATCAGTGAATTTCAAAATAGGCTATTGATCATTGAAAGAAATCGCAGGACATCCGGCCAATAGCATGTTTCTCTTTGTCTGCATGCCTTCCGAGAAGTGATGGATTCTACTCTGTGACTGCTTGCGCCTGCATGATAACTCTTGACTTTAGATCCCTCATCGGAATCCCTGTTTCTCTAGCCACTTGAATTACGTCGTCTGCTTCAGGTTTGATATTCACAATACTTCCATCGGCTTGCCTGGCGATTTTCACACGGACCATGTACTCTTTGTCATCAACATCCAGCCTGCAGACAATCGTTTCTCTCTGTGCCTTCAGTCTCTGCCATTCCTGATATCTTATCCCAAGAGTCCCGAGCTCACGAATGAGAATACTCGCTATGGTCTTAAGACCGGTCTTCGGTGCTGTGATTTTTAAAAGCACACACGGCCGGTTCTTCTTGCCGTATGCTGGAATCGTAATGAAATCATAAACGAGACCTTCTGTGATGAGGGTGTCGTACATGTTCCCAATAACCTCACCATCGACATCATCAAGTGTCGTTTCTATTACGAATACTTCATCTTCGTTCCATTCATCAAGCATTGCCGTACGCTCCGTTGTTGTCTTCTTGGGCTTTGGTGTTTCTTTCCTAGGCTTCTCTTCTTTTTCACCAACAGGCTTAGCTTTAGGAGGCACTACTTTCTTCTCGGAGCCCTCTTCTTCTTCTAGGACACCAACTGAGATCCTCAAGAGATTGGGAACTCCTCCAAGGTCACGAACACCAAGACCAACACACTGTTTCTCGACAATGAAATTCTCAGCAGACTCCACGAACTGATCCACCAGCGTAGCGAGAATAGCGGCACCAGTTGGTGTCAGTACCTCAGTCTTTGCGTCGCCAGGATGAACCGGAATGCCATATTCGGAAACAATCTCAGAAACAGCAGGAACAGGGACCTCTAGCAGCCCGTGCTCAGTCTGAACTGTACCATTTCCAACAGCTACATTCATACAGAGAACATCAGTCGTGCCTAGAAGTCCGGCTTTCTCTAGTAGATACGCAGTTCCAATGACATCAAGAACAGTATCAACTGTGCCTGTCTCGTGAAGCTGCAGATTCTCAACAGAAATGCCGTGCGCTTTGGACTCGGCGCGAATAATCTTACCCAATGCATCCTGTGCGAACTTGATCGCTTTCTTTGATAGCTCAAGTTCTTCAGCGACTGAGTTTAGGATGTCTTGTAGAGATACGGGACTGAATGTTACATTCTTGTCACGCATTACCTCTAGGCGCTTACCCGAAACACCGCCGGCTGTATCTTGGTGCACCTTTACTCTGATGGCAGGGTCATAAATGAGCAGACTTGCAGCAACTGGCACGATAGCCTCATTGTCACCTAGGAAGTCTATTAGTGCGGAGAGTATCATATCACCCGACGCACCAGCTGTTGCTGCATCTATCAGAACAGTCTTGCTCATTAACTCATGCTCCATTTCATGCCGTGATAACGGCAGAACATGAAACTCCTTTTCTTTCTTTCGAGCACGTATAGGCATCATTGGAAATCATCAGCTGGCCCCATACTCTGTCGCCATTGGTCGAATATGGCCATATACATACACTCTGTGGGGGCAATCCACATCTCGGAGGAGTCATAGGACCCGCCGCTCAACTTAACCGGTGCGTCCCGAATCAGGGCAGCAGGTGTCGATTCGCTAGACTCGCCCATCACTGCAGTACAGGCAGAAGATAGATTATCTGCAATCGCTCTCCTGGTTATTCGGAGCTCATTTCCAAAGAGATCCTTTTTCCCACGGTCATCTGCAACAGGTCTGAATCCCGCAACGCCTAGAGCCATTCCTATGTTTCCCAACCGAAGCGGCTGTGTCCTACTATCAATGATGATTGTCCCAACATCTCTTCCTGTGCGTTGCCTTATCTCATTGCGAATCCTCTCTGCACTTCCCTTGGGATTTCTGGGCAAGAGAGACCCATAGCCTGCAGGTACATTTGACTTGTCAACACCTGCATTTGCCATGAGTGTGTTGTTCTTTATGGTAAGCAAGACATGTGGAATTCCTCCAAGAATCTCATCGGCCTCGTCGAGGACTAGTTGTGCAATCTCAGGAATCATCTCATGTTTCTTTGCGAGCTGCCGGGCTTCGTCTGAAACCTTAACGTCGGATAACTTAACCACCTGACCCTCCGTTGTGCCAAGAGGAGTTTCAGCAATTCCAAGGATATCGCCATCTTGGAATGACTCGCCCATTTCTTGTAGGGCTTCCATAATCACAGTCAGGAAGTCATCATCCCGAGTTATTATCCTAGTCTTTATGGGGATTACAAGCATACTAGTCCCTCCCTCATTCTGAGCGCCGCTCAAGACATAAACACTTCTTAATGGACTCCGCCACGCTGTGCATTCTTCTCACGCTGCAATCGAATGCGCTCGTTCATTATGCACTTGTCGCCCTTCTGGCCCCCCATCGGGTTTTGCCGCGTGCCTAGAGAGTTCATACATCTTGCTGCAACAGCAGCTCCCATCGCAAGCCCGTCTTCAACGAACACAAGTTGGTGGTGTTCCGTCCAGAGAGTTCCATCATCCAGACGAAGGCCTTCTGTCACAATCTGAGGCTTGTACCCAGTCGTCATAGCTCTGCCTGTGAGCCCAAGAGAGGTAGCGTCATAGATCAAGCCATTGCCTTCAGCAAGAGACACGAGCCTCGTGACGAGCGTTGCCTGAACATAGTCTAGCACAAGGAGAAATCCATCCAATCCCAAGTCGCAATAGGCACTCCCGCCTAAGTCACGAAGAATTTGCAGCGCAGAACCGTTTGTGCCTACATCTACTCCAAGTAGGATAACATTGGCCTCTTCCGCTGCATAAGTGTCGACGGGAACTGTCCCAAATCGCCTTGCACCTCGATCTACCACCTTCACTTTGATGACATCAGTAATCTTATGCACGTACTCCTCGTCCACACTGGCAAACCTTGCTGGCTTGCTCCTCGGCAGGTCAAGCATGTTAGCATTCGGATTCTCAATCAGACCAGTGCCACGCACCAATGCATCGGGGATCGCTCCAGCTAGGCCAACGAACGAACCAATAGTCTTTGCATAGGGCCGGCTCTCATCGGTGACTCTTCCAGCAAGTGTCGTTCCAAAATCCATTGTCATGACCGGATTTCGAAAGTCAATGGATGTACCCTTGACGGCACCCTTTATCCCTGCTGTGACCAGCTCACCCTCCATCTCGTTCGCAACAACGCTCGTATTTGAGGGAGGAAGGCAGCTCGCTACTGCTCCATCGAAGTATACTCGTTTCAGCCAAGTGAAGTCTTGGAGGCCCGGAGGCAGTGAGTCTCGACTCATTGCTGCTGTCATTTTTCTGGGTGGGACACCTGCTCTAAGGCATCCCTCTGCCAGAGCCTTCACCATCTCGCCAACCTCATCGGGAGCAGCAAAGCCTGCAGTGACTCCAGTTGATCGAACAACAAAGTGCAAGTCATGATCGATATCCATGCCAACTGAGGAGAGGACGGTAGAAATAGTGTCTGACACCAACTCAGCAACAGATGCTCGCGTCAGGGGAACTCCTGTGAGGGTTCTACCGAATACGGGTTCATCTCGAAACGGTTGTCGGACATCTCTGGTGAATCGGACTTCCTTGGCTATCTCGAAGATTTCAGCGGTCTTTAGGTTCGTCGTCGATAGGATGCATTTTGTGGTTGTGTTTCCCAGTTCAACAGACGCAACTGTGAAGTATGGACCCATTCGTGTGGTCGAGATTCCTACGGACCGAGGTCGCAAGACCCGAACACGTCTGGTCATGATATCACCTTATAGGAGCTTCTTGAAAGAGTGGTTGTCCGGAAACTCAATCCCGAACTCCAAGTTTGCATGCTCTGCTATGAACACATCCGTCATAGCCACCAATGGAAACACAATACTCGCATGCTTTATCGGACCATAGAGAGCGAAGTCAGCGCCGAGCATCTGAATAGTAAGATTGGAGCCGTAGTCACATACCCTGAAAGCATCCCTGTTCGTCTTCCTCAACTCATTTAGCCATGGCCAAGAAGAAGGTGCATTATGGATTCCGGAACCCGTGGGCAACCCATATTCTGTCTTTGAAATGAAAGTAAATGCAACAGACGATCCAGCCCCTGCGCCCATTGCAGTTGTAGCGGTGTCAATCAGTGGCTTCGTGATACCAAGCCGCTTTCCCAGACTCAAAAGGCCCTCACTGAGATTCAGAGCACCCTGCTCCAGTACTGCTCGTTTTCCTGCAATCGAAGGATTCTGCGGATTAAAAGCTAGAACTATGGCTGCCTCGTGCTGTAGGTCTTCAAGTGCTTGTATTTCATCTGGCGTCGCTGATACATTTAGCGAGTTGTACACAACTCTATCAAGGATGCCAATTTCCTCAGCGAATCTTAGCCCGGATACTCTCACATCGGCACTGGTTGAGTCAATGATGAGAGGCGCATCAGTGATTTCTGCTATGAATTCGATGTATCGAGCCATTGCCTGAGCGGACTCGCCTACCACCTGGACCATACATGGATTTCCAGTTGCTGAAGAAACTTCATCCTGCAGGTTTACAAGTCTTTCAGCTGCCTTTTTGTCAAACGTGCCCCTTTGCGCATCATCAACAATCTTATGACCTGAATAGAAGATCGTTCCAGCAAGGACGGTTGGAATCTCCCCAAGATTCCCTCCAATCTGAATTCCACCTATATTATGGATAATCTGTTCCTTCTCAAAAACAAACACGGTATCACGACTCCTTTCCTATGAGTATGGTGCCTTCCTCACCTTCTCGGACTTCGACTCCAATTGGTGCTGGATGCTCAGATATCCTGGCTTGGATCGTTTCCGAGAAGACCACAGATGTTGCAGGATGGTAGAAGAGACCGATTTCAGGAAGCAATGAAACAGGTGCAAACATCTTGACAGATGCCTTCTTCTTTGTGCCGCCCTTGAAGTCAATCCATATGGGGTCTTCAGGATAGGGAACGGTTTCATGTTGACTGAGTTCATCAGCCTTTTCTGCTATTCTCTTCGGGTCGGAAACATTCATCATATCGACTAGCTGCACCTGCTTCCTGAACCTCTCGACAGCTGTTAGAGGAATATTCTCGATATACGGG